>NZ_LHSJ01000001.1:0-67502 GCF_001270295.1 Achromobacter sp. DMS1
GTTGCCGCCGGGATGGGGACTCGCCTTCTTGGGATTGCCACGCACAACGTCGTGCCTGGCCGAATCGCAGGGGCTTGGCAGGCAGCCTTGGAGGCTACGGGAAAAGGCGGTTGTGGGCAGGGCGCGGCGAGGCCATCGGCGCGCCAGCGCCCAGGGGGGCTACCTTTCCCCCCGCGGCGGCGCGCAGCGCCGGCGGGGAGGGGGACTGAACCTATGGGTTTCAGGCCGACGCCGCAGGCGGCGGGGCGAAGGGAGCGAAGCGACCGGAGGGTAGGCGGATCGGCGCTCAATTTGCGGCCGGCGCCTCGCGCGCGACTCTCTCTCAAACCTATAAAACCTATAAATACCTATTGAGTACCGTTTTTGGGACTAGCATCAGGCCGTTTTTGGGCCTGGCCGCTGCCAAAATTGGGCCGGGCGAAAGACCTTTTTGGGCCTGGCCCGAATTTGGGACTAGTTCCAAAATTGGTCCATGCTGTGGATAACGTTCAGTGCGGCGGTGGCATGCCGGCAGCTTGGAATACGCGCTGCTTGAACCAGGCTTCCGGCTCGTTCGGGCGAATGCTCAGTCCGAGGCTCTTGCCTTTGGCGACAATGCCGCCCCAGGTGGCATGCCACGGAGTGCGCGAAGCCTTGGGCTCCCATTCCCGGAAGACCCAAAGCCGCCACGACTCGAACCAGTCCGACGACATGCCAGCGTCACCAGGGCGTGAACGCATGTACGCCGCGAAGGTGGCCGCCATGGCGTCGATCTTCTCCGGATTCCAGTGCGGCCGTTCGCGCGCTGCCCAAACGCGCCAGCGCTCTGGCAGTGTCCATCCCGCGGGCAGCCGCGTGGGTGCGGCACCGGCGGCGGCTGCGTGCTGGCCATGCCGGAGCCGGCCAGGTCGTTCTGCAGCCGTAGGTTCATGATCTGTCTTGACAAGCGCCTGCCGCACGCCTGTGGCCACCGCGGCGCATCCTATCTCGTGCACCTCTTCGGCCGCCGCGCTCGCTATCTCCGCAGGCGTGACCGCCTCGGATACTCGGCGGTCGTGGTCAGGCTCTCCATCGGGTTCATTGCTTGGCCCGGCTCCGCCATCGTCTGGTTCGGTCTGCGTTGACGCACTGACATTGCCTGCGTTTACACCGAATGCAGGGGGCAGGCCCACGAGCGGCACGGCGTTGGGACACAATCGATAGACGATGCAGCTGCGGTTCTCGCCCGTACGGTGTCCGGTATCCTGAATGGCGCCCAGCTTGCGCAACCGGCCCAGCGCTTCGATAACCGTTTTGCGATTCAGGTGGGTGACCTTGCTCAGGTACTCGATCGAGGCAAACACGGTCCATTCCTCTGCGTCGTAGCGCACCAACATGGCGAGGTTCAGCAGGATGAGCTTGGACGATGATTTTTCGACGTTGGCCAACCTGGCCCATTTTGTTGCTTCAATGCTCATGGCCGCCCCTTGTGCTGCAGCAGATTCTTACCGGGTAAAGGATTTGTCCAGCTCGGGCCGCTCACACGCCATCCTCCTGCACCGTTTCAGCGATCGAGGCGCGCGGCCGCAGCGGCAGGCCGTGTCTTTCGTAGAACTCGCGGCGAGCCAGGAGCCAGGCCTTGTACGGCCAGGCGCGGCGCTCGCCCCAGGGATAGGCGTCGCGGATCGCGAGATGAATTTGCTCGAGCGTTTGGCCTTCGGCTTGGCCACGTTCGTACACTTGCTGCATGATTCTGTACGCCATGCGGGTGCGCGCTTCCTGCGCGCCGCGTTGGCGGTTCGCGTGGGTCATGGAAGTCTCCGGGGAATGCGGGACGACGCGGGTGCGTCGAGGGCAGGGACAATCAAAGGCCGGCGCTGGCGCCGGGGTTGAAATAGACTTCGACGAGCTTGTAGTCAGCGAAGTAGAGCGCGATGTCCAAGGTCGAATGCAAGTAGCGCAGGATCGTGTCGAGATCCATGGCATTACCGGCTATGGATTGCTTAACCAACAGCGCTACACGGCTGTACGTATCGGCGGCGCTATTGGCATGGGTCGTGGTTACCGATCCAGGGTGGCCCGTATTGAGCGCGTTCAGGTAGTCCCAGGCTTCTGGACCGCGCAGCTCGGACAGGAAGATGCGATCTGGCGAACTGCGCATTGCGGCTGCAATGCAGTCGGTGGCCGACATGCGCCCCGCGCCAGTGCCGTAGATCATGTGAACGCGATTCGGATGGTTAGGCAGGAACAGTTCGTGCACGTCCTCGATCGTCAGAATCCGTTCCGTGACCGGCACGCATTCGATCAGGCTACGCGCGAAGGTGGTCTTCCCCGATCCGGTCTTGCCGGCCACGATAATGTTTTTGCAGCTCTTGACGGCAAGTTCCAGAAACTCGCGCATGCGCCGTTGCTGCTTGAGCTCGAGCAGCTTCCGATCTTGAGGGGTCACCGCCGCCGCTGCGTGATCGCCGCCGCCGCTGACGTCCACCCACTTCTCGAACGCGCCTTCGGCCTGCAGCTCGTCGAGCGTCTTGACCAGGCTGCTGTGCTTGCGAATGTTGATGGACAACGTGCCATCAATGACGGCTGGAGGCCTGGCAACTTGGCCCCGTTCCCCATCCGGCAGCACCAGGGACATGATGGGGGTAAAGTTCACGTTGTTGTAGCTGGCCATGGCGGACACGAGGGCGTCCAAGTATCCGAACGTGAGGGCCGCGTCTTCGTGCTCGTGCCAGCGGCCGTTCTGCCGGGTCAGAATGAGGCCGGGGCGCGGAATCGTGATCTCGCGCACCGCATCGTCCGCCATGTAGTGGGCGACCGGGCGCAGCAGCTGGCGCAATGCAATGTCGTTGGCCACCGCCACAGCGGGCGGAGCGCTATGGGAGTCTTTCATAGTGATCAGAATAGAAGGTGCTGGCCGGGACGCGGCAGGCCAGCGAGGTGGTCAAAGGGTGTTTGGCGACCTACCGCGACACAGGGCGCAGGGCGTAGACCGAGCTGAAGTCCAGATCCCGGGCCACGTAGATACCGATGCGCCCGCCCTGGTTGCGATACAGCGTCGGCGGGATGTTGATCGAGTTGTCCAGCACTGTGCTGACGGCGTCCCGCGCGGCGTCGCCCGTCGAATCAAATCGAATCGACCCGCTGCTGTTGTCGCCACGAGAGGAAGCCCAGGCGCCGAAGTCGCTGATTAGACTGACCAAAATCGCGCCGCCGAAGCGTTCGGCGAAGTGCGTGTCGATGTGGCCATCCAGGCCGGCTTCACCCAGCGCGCCAGTGCCCGGCGAATCCAGGTGGATCACCACGCCCTTGGGCGTCTCCAGCCGGGACCAGACCACGCCAATGCGAGGCTGCCCTTGCGACAGCACACCCTGTTGGTAGCCTATGAACTTCGTTCCTTCGTCGATCAGGACGACACGGCCGCTGGTTGAGCGAACGTCGTGCGGCGCGTAGCAGGTGATCATGCCCGCCTGGGCGCTGACGAACCTGGTGTCCTGGACGCAGTCGATCATTGTTCCCTGCGTAATGAGCAGGTCGCGGTTGCCGAGCGTGCCGGCTCGAGCGGCGGTCAGCTTCATGGGCTTGAGCCGGTCGGACATGGGGCCGCTGTCCGGTTCGCGTGTGGCTGCCTGGGTCGGAGCCTGCTGTCGGCGTTCACCCTGGCCGTCCTTCCCGGCTTGCAGACCGCTCGTCAGGCGGCGCTTGACGACGGGATCCTCGACCACGGACTGCACCAGGCTGCCCAGGTTGCCGGTCGCCGGCGGCGGAGCAGTCAGGTCAGGGAGAGAGGCTCGATTCGGCTCAGGTGGAGGCGGCGGTGGCGGCGCAGGCTTGTCCTCGGGCAGCTTGAGCTTGGGCAGGATGTTCTCTATCTTGGCTTGCGCCACAGCATCCAGTTGGGTGCTGCCATCCGGACTGGCAATCATGGCACGCCATATCGCGGTGCCCGCCAGTAATATGCCACCGAGCACTACCAATGAGAAGAACGCCTTGGCACCAGCTGCCGTCGGACGAGCGGCTCCTTGCAGGTCTGGTGCGCCACGCCCCTCGATATGCGCCTGTTGTCGTTCAATTTCGGCGACCGCGTCGATGCTTTTACGCGCGGCGCGCCGGCGTCTGAAGAATCTCATGGTTTCGGCTCCTCCAGCAGCACGCGCTCCACTGCCGGCGATACCGTTCCCGTCGACAGCGAGCGGGCAGAGAGCGTGCCTTCGTTGTGAACCGCAACGACCTGGTCGCCCAATCGAAGATGCCAGCGCTTGGCGACGCGATGCAACACGATCGTCCGATTGCCTTCCATGTGGCGATTGGCGATGACTTCGTTGCCGTCGGCGTCCACGAAGTAGACCGTCGGAAGATCCTGACCCGGTGCGAAACGCAGCCAAGTCTGGGCACCATCGTCCCAAGCCGCCTCGGGTCCAATGCCGGTGTCGCCGCTCATGGTGTATCCCTGCCAGTTGATGGCCAAGTCAGCCGCGGCCAACTCCCGTTGCACATGCTCCCGCTCTTGTTGCTGCACCGTCTTGGCGTGCTCGGCGTCCGGATAGCGCAGCACGAGCCGGAACACTTCTCGCCCTTTGCGCTCCTTGGCGTACTTGAGCAGAAAGGAGTAGGTGCGCTTCGTGGTGATGTACAGCAGGTTGGTGTCGGCCTGTTCCACGATGGGCTTGAGCAAGAGGTGCTTGCCGATTTGCTGGAAATCGTAGGCGGCCGAGTCGCCGAAACCATGCGTCACATACTCTTCGTCGTCATTGAGCTGAATTTGGGTGGCTACCCCCAAGGTGGTGTCCACCTGGATCACGTCTGCCGGGTCGTAGTCGGTCCAGCGGATGCGCGGATCCTTCGGCGAGGCCTGCGGCCGGTCCAGCGCCCATGCGGTTGGGGCGGCGCCGCAGAGCGCGGCCGCAAGCACCGCTGCGGCCAACGCTTTCAGGCGAGTGTTCATCGGCTGTATTCCATTCCGTGGTTGTGCTCGTGGGTGCGGCTGTGCGCATGCTCCAGGCCGACTCCCATCTCTTTGTCGCGCGCGGGATCGCGGACCAGGCCCACGCCGCCCACGGCCTTGAAGGGATAGCTGATCGAGAGCGATTCTTCTTGACCCGTCAGCTCGAACGACCGATTCAACGAGTTTCGCGCGTGCACGATAAAGTCGCCCGTGTCGCGGTCCAGCTGGATGAGGCAGTTGGGCGTGGTGCCCACCACGGGGCCACGGTATTCGCGGCCGTCCTCGGGCTGGCGAATCTGGCGATCCCGCTCGCCGTACATTTCGATCGGCCGGCGCGCTTCCCGAATGCGCTCCTCGAAGTGTTTCGCGATCCGGTTGGCCGCCGCCACGATGCTGGGCAGCCGAAAGTCTGCGTCCTTGCGCATGTGGTCCTTGACCAGGCGATCGGCACCGTAAAGATCGACCTTCGCGTAGCGTTCGAGATCGCGGTACAGGGCAGCTTGCTCTGCAGGCGTGAGGCGGTGAGCGTTCTCCAGGCGACGGGCCAGTTCGTTGATCTGCTCTTTATTCATGGCGATTACCTCAGTGTTTCGACGTCGGTGGTGTAGGTGATGACCTGGAAGCCCAGGGGATTCTCGCGGCGTACGCTCTCTGTCATCGGGGCGTTGACATATCGATAGGCGAGCGTGGCCACCAATTGCTCCGGCGCTGGCGACACGTCGGAGCCTTCCAGTTTTCGAGTGAAGCGCACGGTGGCGCTGCGATTGGGGCCGAGTGTGATGCTGCGAACACTCACGATGATGCGTGTGTGCTTCCCGTAGCGTTTGTCCAGTGCCTCTTGGCCCGTCTTCGGGTTGTCCTGGAACTTGGCGAAGTAGGCGCGCTGCACGTCGGGCGCGCTGAACAGGCCACAGCGGTCGTAGGCGTTCTGGATGGTGTTCCAGTCGTAGCTTTCGCATGCCAGGACGTACTGCTGAATGAAATACCTGTCCATTCGCTCGCCGTAGTCCTCCTTGCCGTTGCCCAGCTGCGTGACGTGCTCGATTTCGCCTGTGGCATCGTTGACGCGTACGACATAGGGCAGTGGGGGTTTCTGGAAAGGGAAGATGGAGGCGAGCGCTCCGGCGGAAAGGATGGCAATGACGAAAGAGCCTACCGCGACGCGCCAAGCAGCGCGCCTCGACGTGAGCAGCTCGGTCAGCAGATCCCGTTCGAGTCCTCGGGTGCGCTCCAATTCCTGCTGGAGCGAAAGCTTCGGGTCATCGGCGGCCATGGCAACCTCCCAGCCAACTGAAAAGCGGGGCGGACGGACGTACGAACCGTACGGACGAAATAGGGCGGGCCGCGCCAAGCGCGGCCACGTAGGCGTGCTTCATCGATTCTCCGTAGAGAAGAGAAAGGGGGGTTAGATCAGGGGAGCCCGGCTAGCACCGAGCGGAAATAGAAAGGCACAGCGAATGCTGTGCCTTGAAGAGAAGTTCCAACAATACACATCCGTCGAGCGATCAATGAACGCTGGCCGGACGATGGATTACCAGTCGCTCCAAAATCTTTCTCTCCGTCGGCGTGCGTTCTCTACGGCACGACGCCGCTCCTCCTCGTATTCAGCATCCGTGAGCGGCGGGGGCAGTAAGAGTTTGCTCGGCCATTTGAAAAACATGTACCACAGAGGCCGGATGATCCACGTCCAGGTTGCTCGGGCGAGGCTCACCCACTGCCAGGCGGTTACAGGCTGCTCGGCGGACACGCCATGAAGCGTGGAGCCGGTCGCGACATGCTCACCCACGAGGGGCTGTTGCGAGAGGGGCTTGCCCAGAGGAGTAAGTGGAGCCATTAGAGAACCTCATCAATTCATCGGTTCAGCAATCAGAAGGCGTAACCGCACAAATGGTAAGTGTATGTTACCCCAGCTTGCCTAAAAAGGGCACAGATGTTCCGCTGCCCTCACCTCTGGTGATCGCACGTGCGACGTCAGCCACCTGAGCCATCATGTGCTTCGCGCACAGTCCGAACAATACGATGGCTGTCAACATGGAGAAAACATTGATCTGGTCCGCTTTCGTGAGATCAAGCAGTCCCTTCTGCAACATGCCGAACATACCCATGATGAACATGAAGATCAACAAGAATAGGCCGGCGTAAATTGCATAGAACATGGCCTGGCTCAGCCACGCTTTGAAGAAGTCTCGCGTCGGCTCGAACAGCAGGGCTGAATTGCCCCGGGTTTATTGCATAGAACATGGCCTGGCTCAGCCACGCTTTGAAGAAGTCTCGCGTCGGCTCGAACAGCAGGGCTGAATTGCCCCGGGTTTTGCGGAGGCTCCAACCTTTGAGAGAATGGAGCCCTTATGAGCAAGCAGAACAAGTTTTCCCCGGAAGTCCGTGACCGCGCCGTGCGTCTGGTACAAGAGCATCGTGGCGAGTATCCATCGCTGTGGGCGGCCGTCGAGTCCATAGCGCCGAAGATCGGCTGCGTGCCGGCCACGCTGTTGGAATGGGTCAAGCGCAGCGAGATCGACAGCGACATGCGTGATGGCATGAGCACCAGTGAACGAGAGCGCATGAAGGCTCTGGAACGCGAGGTCAAAGAACTGCGCCGGGCCAACGAGATCCTGAAGTCGGCCAGTGCTTTTTTCGCCCAGGCGGCGCTCGACCGCGAACTGAAGAAGTAAACGCCTATATCGACCGGCACCGGGACGTCTACGGGGTCGAGCCGATCTGCAAGGTGTTGCAGGTTGCCCCATCGGCGTATCGGCGTCATGCCGCCCGCCAACGATGCCCGGAGCTGCGCAGTGCGCGCAGCCAGCGCGACGAGGGTTTGATGGCTGAGATTCGGCGTGTCTGGCAAGCCAACATGCAAGTCTACGGCGTACGCAAGGTATGGCACCAGTTGCAGCGCGAAGGCATTGCCGTGGCCCGCTGCACGGTTGAGCGCCTGATGCGTCACCTGGGTCTGCAGGGCGTGCGCCGAGGCAAGCGGNACCCCCCCGGGGGGAACCGCAACGGTTCCCCCACGCCCGCAAGCGGGCGCGGCTCCCCCTCCTGTCAACCCCGTATCCAGCCCGGTGCCCCGGGCATTTCACCATGCAGAAAAGAAGCACTCCTCCTGACGGCGTGCACGTGGACATCGTTCGGCAGCTGAACGCGCTTGAGCATGCTGAGCAGCACGCCAGAATCCGGGCCCTGTTACCGGTGATTGACCACCTTGTCAGCGTCGGCGTGTCACACGCCGCGATCGTTTCCACGTTGGCGAACGCCGGCGTCCCGATGACAAGAGGTGCCTTGCGAAAGGCGCTCTATCGCTGGCGCAAACGGCAGGCGGCGGAACCCGCGTGCATGCCTTCGCCTGCCATTTCCGCCCCATCGCCACCCGTCCCTGCGCTGCCGACACCCACGGCTGCCACTACCGGCGGCGGCCTCATGAGCAAGGCTGACCTCGTCCGCCTTCGCACTTCCAACGACATTGACCTCAACGAGCTGGCCGAGATCGGCCGGCAGAAATAGGAGTAAGCCCCCATGAACGAAGCCATTCTGGCCACCCAGACCCCGCTGAAAATCGCCGTCCTCAACTACTCCGGCACCGTCGGCAAGACCACAGTCACGAGCCACGTGCTCGCCCCGCGTATCCAGGACGCGGAAATCATCGCGGTGGAATCCACCAACGAAAGCGCGGCTGATCTCGGCCTGGACGTCGAACAGATTCGCGGTGGCCATTTCGGCCGCCTGTTTCGCAAGCTGCTGATGGCCGAGGCCGCCATCGTCGACGTGGGTGCTTCCAACATCGAAGACTTCCTGACCGAACTGGTGAAGTACGATCAGGCACACCTGGAGATCGACTACTACGTGCTGCCGGTGATCCCGCTGGGCAAAGCCCAGCGCGAAACCATCAAGACGATCCAGGCTTTGGCCGAAATCGGTGTTCCTGCGGAGCGCGTGCGCGTGCTCTTCAATCGCGTTGACGCCGATGTGAAGGAGGAATTCGCCGCGATATTCGGTTACGCCAGGAAGGCCGGCGGTTTCGTAGCCAACCCGGAGGCCGCCATCTTCGAGAACGAAGTCTTCGACCTCCTGGGCAACAAACGCACGACCATCAAGGAAATTCTGTCCGACCAGAAGGACTACCGGCAGGCTCTGCGGGAAGCGGCCCGCGACGACGTCAAGCTGATCTCGCACCTGAGCGACATGCACGCCCTGCAGTCGCTCGCTCGGCCCGTCGATCGCCAGCTCGACCGCGCCTTCAATGCGCTCCTCGCGTAGGAGGCCGCCATGTCCGATACGCAAATTGGCGGGCCGCCTCCTGCCGTGCCCGCACGCAGCAAGGTGGAGCTGCTCTACCAAGAAATCCTCCGGGAGAGCCACCAGCTTGTCGGGCGCATGGAGTTGCTGACGCAGCGCCAGGAGGAGATGCAGCAATCGCTGCAATCGCTACCGGCCGTCATCCGCCGGGCGGGACAGGAAGCCGCCAGCCAGGCGGCGGACCAGTCCACCCGCTCGATGTTGGAGGCTGGCCGAACGATTGCGCATCTCACCGGCGAACTGCGCGTGACCAGCCGTGCCGCCGCGTCCGCAGTGCCGGCCGTCGCTTGGCGCACGGGCTTGCTCTGCATGGCAAGCGCGTTCTTCGGAACCGCGCTCTGCACGACGCTGATCATGCTTTTCAACCATTCCTGACCAATGTTCCGGCCGGCGAGGCTCCGAAGAGGCCGCCGGCATCACATGCCACCTCGTGGCCCGTCCTCAAGGAAAACCATGGCACCGTACACCCGACGGCGAATCATTCGCTTCGCCATCCTCTTTCTGCCCTTGACCTTCTGGCTGCTGACCGCCAAGGTGATGTCGGGCGTTCCCTTCAGTCAAATCACATGGCTGGTTCTGTCCAACTGGATCATTGCCACCCCGTCCCATATCCTGCTGATTACTGCGCCTGTCGTTGGGCTGATCTTGGCAGTGAGCCTGGCCATCGCTCTGAAGCGCCATTCGAAAAAGAAGGGATTCGACGGAGCGGGATACAAGATCCACATACGCGGCACCAAGGTGGTCCCGATCAAGAAACTGCGCAAGCTGTGCCATGAACAGGGAGTTCAACAGATCAATGTGGCAGGCGTGCCGATGCCCACACGCGTCGAGAACCTCCATATTCTGCTGAACGGCGCAACCGGCAGCGGCAAATCAGTCCTTTTGAGAAACTTGGTTTTTTCCGCACTGGTTCGCGGTGATCGCATCGTCGCCGTCGATCCCAACGGAGACCTCTACAGCAAATTTGGCCGCCCCAGCGACGTCCTGCTCAATCCGTATGACCAGCGCACCCAAGGTTGGTCGTTCTTCAACGAGGTTCGTGCTGACTATGACTGGAAGCGCCTGGCACTGAATGTTGTGCCGTTGGGCAAGGATGCCCAGGCGGAAGAATGGAACGGCTACGCTCGGCTGCTACTGCGTGAAACCGCACGCAAGCTCTACGAGTTGGGCACGCCGTCCATTGATGAATTGTTCCGTTGGACAACCATCGCCTCGGACAAGGATTTACGCGCCTTTCTGGCAGGCACGCTTGCGGAATCGTTGTTCGCTGGCTCGTCCGAGGCCAACAAAGCGCTCACCAGCGCCCGCTTCGTGCTGTCGAAGTATCTGGCGGAACACTGCTCCATGCCAGCAGGCAAGTTCAGCATCCGAGACTGGATGGAGACCGGCACGGGCAGTCTGTTCATCACCTGGCGCGAGGACATGAAGGAGGCAATGAAGCCGCTCATCTCGTCGTTCGTCGACGTGTTCTGCTCCGCCCTCCTTTCGCTGCCTGAAGACCAAGCCCGCCGCTGGTGGCTCGTTATCGACGAGCTCGGCTCGATGGAGAAGATGGCCAGTCTCGAGGACTTCCTCACCAAGGGGAGAAAAAACGGAGGCCGGGCTGTGGCTGGGCTGCAGTCGGTTTCGCAGCTTGACGACATCTTTGGCGAGAAGATGTCGCAAACGCTGCGGGCCAGCTTCCGTTCGCTGGTCGTGCTCGGTGGCTCCAAGACCGACCCCGAAACGGCGCAGGAAATGTCCAAGGCTCTTGGCGAGCACGAAGTCGCGCGGCCTGAGTATACGGATAGTCGCAACCCGGGAAGCGCACGCAGCACAAGCGAACGCATGGAGCGCAAGACCGAACCCGTCGTGACAGCCGCACAAATTCAATCCTTGCCTGATCTCTGGGGCTGGATCGCTTTCGCGGGTGACCGGCCGATCGCAAAGTTCAAGCTTGAGCCCGTCAACTTCGCCATTCGGCATGCCCCCTTCATTGAGGCCAAGCGTGCGGGCGCTCACGGAGCTGCGCATCCAGCACCCAGCGAAGCTCGAGCTTGGTGGCAGGCAGAACTGCCTGAAGATCCCACGATCGCCGCCTAATGTTGTCGCACTGGCCGCCAGCCACCTGGCGGCCTTCTGATTTGGAAGCGAAATGATCTCTCTCAAGACCATTCACCGCAGCGCCGCCACCAAGGCGTCGCACTACTATGCCGACCAGAAGGACGACTACTACAGCCGTGACGGCGCGGCTGCCCAGTGGCAAGGCAAGGCCGCCCAGGCGTTGGGGTTGAGCGGCGTTGTGGATCCGGCCGACCTGCAACGGGCTTTGCGCGGCGAGTTCGGGCCGGGCGTGCGCCTTTCCCGATCGGTTCGTCATGATGCCAAGGCTCGGGCCGCGCTCGACATGACATTCTCCCCGCCCAAGAGCGTGAGCATTCAGGCTCTCGTCGGCAAGGACGGCTCCGTCATCGAGGCACATGATCGAGCGGTGAGCAAGGCGCTCGAATTCTTGGAGAAGGAGTTGGTGCGCGCCCGCCAGACGGAGAAAGGCGTGACCACGATGGAGCGGACCGGAAATGCCGCCATCGCCAAGTTCCGCCATGAAACCGCGCGGCCGACGCACGGAGCATACTCCGACCCCCAGCTTCACACGCACGCCCTGGTCCTGAACATTACCCAACGTGCGGACGGCTCCTGGACCGCCATGTCCAATGATGATGTCTATCGCCTGGTGTCGCTCGTGCAGTCCATCTACTCGGCCGAGCTGGCCACTGAACTGGAGCGGGCCGGGCACGCCATTCGATATGAAGGCAAGAACTTTGAGCTTGCCCACATCTCCCGTGAGCAGATTGAAGCGTACTCGAAGCGGTCCCAGGACATCAACGCCGAGCTGGCCGCCCTCGGCGAAAGTCGCGTCACGGCGAGCCCAAAACTTAAACAGACGATTGCGCTCAAGACGCGCAATGACAAGGCTCCCGAGATCACGCGAGAGGAGCTGCAGGCGGACTGGAGCCGACAAGCCACGGAGATTGGCATTGATTTCGAGGCGGGCAAGGGTGAGCCGAAGAAGTCCAGGGAGTTGTCCGCCGAAGCTGCCGCGCTCATCGCTGACAATGCGCTGCACTGGGCGATCAAGCACCATACCGAGCGGGAATCGGTGGTCAAGGGCCGGGATCTGCTGAAAACTGCACTGGGGCGCGCGACCGGCACCGGTATTCGACTGGCCGACGTGAAGTCGGCTGTCAAGCGCTCGCTGGACAAGGGTCACCTCGTGTTGGGGACGCTGGAGTACCGCATGGCTCGAAGCCACGATGGTGCCGCGTTGACCCGGGCAGCCTGGGTCAACCAGCTGGTGAAGGACGGGCTGACCAAGAAGCAGGCCGAGGCCAAGGTGCGGCGCTCCATCGCCACCGGCGAGCTTGTGCCGAACGGCGCCAAGTACACCACACAGAAGGCGCGGGAACGGGAAAAGCGCATTCTGCAGATCGAACGAGAAGGACGCGGCCGCGTCAGGCCCATTCTGCAGGCTGAGGCAGCCAAGGCCGCACTGGCGGAACGCGGCCTGAAGCCTGGCCAATTGGCTGCCGCTGAACTGATTCTGGGCACAGCGGACCGCTTTGTCGGCGTCCAAGGCCTGGCTGGAACCGGCAAGTCTCACATGCTCGCCCAGGTAAAGGAGGCGGCTGAAGCCGCGGGATTTACCGTCAAGGCCGTTGCGTCCTACGGCAAACAGATCCAAGCGCTGCGCGAGCTGGGTATGGAAGCGCGCACCCTCGCGTCGGTGCTGGAGGCACGCCAGCGCGACCGCTTCAAATTGGATCCGAATACTGTCCTGGTGATTGATGAAGCGGGGGTCGTGCCGGCGCGGATCATGGAACGGCTGATGCAGATGGCCGAGGCCGATGGCGCCCGCATCGTCATGCTGGGCGACACGGGCCAAACCAAGGCGATCGAGGCCGGGCGCCCCTTCCATCAATTGCAGAATGCCGGGATGGCCACCGCCTTGATGGGCGACATCATCCGCCAAAAAAAGGTCGAGCTGAAGGAAGCAGTGGAGCTTGCCGCCCATGGGAAGGCTGTTGAAGCCTTGGACGTCCTGGATGCCAAGCTCCAGGCGGTGCACGCCATCAAAGACGATGCGTCGCGCTACGACAAGATCGCCACGGAGTACGCGGCGCTGACCGCCGATGAGCGCCGAGAAACGCTGATTATCACCGGCACCAATGATTCCCGGAACGCGCTGAACGAAGCTGCCCACCAAAAACTCGGGCTGGCCGGCCGCGGTTTCGAGTTCGACCTGCTCACCCGCCGGGACACGACGCAGGCCGAGCGGCGGGTGGCGAAGTATTACGTTTGCGACGACATCATCCAGCCCGAACGAACGTACAAGACGGGAAACCTGCAGGAGGGCCAAATGTATCGGGTTATCGGGACCGTTGCCGGCAAGCGGAACGAACTGGAGGTCGAGCACGTCGCCACCAAGGTTCGAACGACGTTCAATCCTGCGCGGGCGACGAAGATCTCCGTCTATCAGCCCTTGCGTGCGGAGCTATCCGCCGGAGACTGGGTGCGGGTGACGCGCCATAACGCGTCGCTCGACCTGGCCAACGGCGCGCGCTTGGAGGTCGTGGCGGTCACGCCCACGACGGTCACGGTCGCCGGCAGCGGCCGGCGCCTGGTGCTGGACGCCGCGACAGCCCCTTTGCACCTGGACCGCGCTTACGCCACCACGAGCCACAGTGCCCAGGGCCTGACCTGCGATCGCGCTTTGATAAACGCTGAAAGCTTCAGCCGCACCACCCAGCGTGACGTGTACTACGTGGCCATCTCCCGAGCTCGCCACCAGACCGAGATCTTCACCGACAACTTCGCCAAGCTGCGTGGCGTGGTTAATCGGCTCGAGGAGAAGACCGCGGCGCTGGATATCGGCCTGGAAGCGACCCGACCGTGGCGGCGCCAAGAAAAGGCTGCATCCATGGAAATCGGCTCCTGAAGTTCGGCCAGGCGGTCGGCCAGCTCGGTTGCCTCGTTGCGGTCGGCTTCCAGCTCGGCGCGGGCCTTTTCCAGCCCTTCCCGCTCAACAGCCAGGCGGGCGTTCGCCAGGTCGAGGGCGATTGTCCATAGGTCGCTGCCCAGCCCGGCCGCGAGCGCGTCGGGGTCGAAATTTGGCCCTGTGCGGGCCGTGGCAGCGTTTTCCGGGGTGATAGGCCAAGCCTGCCAGGCTCACGTGCCGGGGCGGCGTTGCGCGTGGCCTCAGGCGCGGCGTGGCCTCAATTGGCACCAGCGCGTCCACGGCGATGATGTGGCGCGCGAAAGCACGCGGCTGCGCGTGGCGGTGAAGGGGAACGCGCGCACCCGCGCGACCAGGTCGGCTTCGGACGGGCCGCTGCCGGCCGGCGCGTGAACCGCACGCCGGTTTTGTGGTTCCGGTTCGACATGCGGACCAGCATCTCGCATTATTGACTCCAGGCACGTGCCCCTGCGGATGCAGGCGCTACGTACCCGTATAGCGTCGCCGTGACGAAAAAACTTGGCCGGCTGGCTGTTTCCAGTTTTAGGAAACCAAAGGCACAAAACATGAACAGCTTTTCCGCCCCCCCGGAAGTTGGAGCGCCGGCGAAGCACCGTAACGCCCAATGTCCCAGGCCGAGAGCGTCGGAGGGCTGAGCGGCTCTTTAGAAGACGGTTCGGCTGTTCATTTCCGCTAGATACGTCAAAATTCTCCGAATTGCGCTCGTTTCCTCCACATCCTACAATCGGATTTGCCGGATGGTCCGGTTCAAAGGATAGAAATGAGTACACCTATTTCCCCCGATGCGGTCGATAACACCGACCGTGCCTTATACCTCTACCGCTGGCGCCGCGCGCTGGGCTGGGACACCACGGCCACCGCCGCCCGACTCAGCGTGACGGCGCGCACCATAAACCTATGGGAAACCGGGGCGCAACCGATGCCGGACGCGCGTTGGTTGCTATTCGTGCTGCTGGTCCAGCAGGCGGCCGAAAAACAGATGAAAATGGACTTAGAACAGGTCCGACCCGGCGGCCCTGACGTGGCGGTGGTCTTGGGCCCGGACGGCACGCCGGTGGACGTCGTATCCCGGGAAAACTACGCTGGCCATGTCACGGACCGTCTCATCGGCAAGGGCATGGTGGCTTCCGTAGTGACCGACCGCGAAACCGGCAGAGAGCGCCTGCACAACCAGTCGTTCGACCTCGCGGACAACGAAGGCTTCGTTCACGCCGCGGAGCAGTGGGCGGCATATCGAAACATCATTGTGGACGCCCACGAACGCTGGTCGTACCACCTGCACCGCGAGATGGTCCAGCAGGCACTGCGCGCTGAAATGCGCAACCCGCAAATCGGCACGCTGAAGGCCGCGATCGAGCAGGCGGCCGCCGAACGCAATGCCGTCGGCGATGACGAGCCGGTTGAGGCCCATCACGCCGCCGAACGCAAGCTGCGCGCAGCCATCTGGGCCCTGCAGGAGGCCATCGCCCAGGGCGTGGAGGACTGATGGGCGGAAAGGGCTGCGGTCAGGTGAAACTTGACATACTGCGCCGTATGTCAAGTTTAGGTTTGTTGACCGGTTTAAATATACCGGTTAATGTACCGACCCTTACAACGCCAGGTGAACCTGATGGCATAGCCAAGTCATCCGCCTGGCCCAAAATACGCCGCCGAGAACGGCAGGCCCATCGCGTGCCGCGCCACGGGCAGACACGGCGGCACTGCCGCCAGAGGCCGACAATGCCGAGTAGGCGCGCCGTCACCGCCTCGCCCGGCCAGCTGGTGCTGCGGCAGATTGATCCTGCCGATGTTCAGCTTGCGGCCCTGGCCGGCGATATTCAGATTGCCAATAACTATGCCGCCGTGCGCGCGCTCTCGGACGGCACCATCGTGGCACTCGGCCGGCTGACCTTCACGACTGCGCTCTACGTGGACCTTTCGCGCACCGGTTGGGCCCGGCGCTACTGCTTTGAGTCGCCACGGCTGGCCGTGGCCGCGTTCGACGGCTTGGCCAGCGCCGATGATGAGCCGAGCGGCTGGGTTGCGTGCCGCGAAGGATGAAAGACATGGCCATCATTGCCCTCGCTGCAGGCCTGGCGCTCGGCGCCGGCGCAACCTGGCTGTATCGCTACGTCCCGCGCTGGCTTCTCAACGATGTCGGGGACCGGAACGCAAACCCGCCCGCATCCGGCGGCGGCGTGCGCGGCATCGCCATTGTCATTCTGGCCATGGGCTTGTCGTGCATCTGCTTTTTGCATTTCGCTGCGCCCTGGAAAGCCGCGGCGGCCGCAGCGTTTGCGGCAACGCTGCTGGCCTTGGCCGCTATTGACCTGGAGACCCAACTGCTGCCTGATGTGCTGACCCAGCCCTTGCTTTGGGCCGGCCTGCTGCTGAACACGCAAGGGTGGTTCGCCAGCCCCTCGCAAGCGGTTTACGGTGCGGCGGCCGGATACCTCTCATTGTGGGTTCCGTTTCAGGTTCACCGTGCGCTCACCGGCCGGGACGGCATGGGGCATGGCGATTTCAAGCTTGCCGCCGCCGTCGGCGCCTGGCTGGGCGCCGACGGCGTCCCTTCCGTCTATTTGCTCTCGGTAGGCGCCGCCACCGCCGTCAGCCTGATTCGCTTCGCCATTGGGGATTCCCGCGCGCGTGACCCGCAGCCCTTCGGCCCTTATCTCGTGATTGCGGCGCTCCTCACGCTGGTGTGTCCTTTCTCGCCGCTCGATCTCGTGCCGTAGAAATGGGCCGGCCCTCCATCTTCCCGCTTCCAGACGACCAAGCGCGCGCCATCATCGCAGCCGCCGACGCGCTGGAAGCCGACTTCCCGCCAGGAGGCAATAGCCGCGCCTTCCTGGCCGCGTTCATTGCGCGGGTTCACGCAATTACCGGTGAAGTCTATGGCCACGGCACTTATCGGCGGCTGCTGAAACTTTACGCGCCGCGCTACGCGCCGTCCTCTGTGACCATACATACCGAGATCCAGGCCTTTCGGGGAAAGTTGGCCACCAGGGCGGGGAGAGCGCGCCGGTACCCGCGTCCGCTGCGCAGGGCGCGGCTGTGTCAGCACGCACGACAGGCCGGCCCCGCGAGGCCGCCGCGCCGCCGGCGCACGCTGAGGCCATCGCTGCGCTGGAGCTGTCTCGCCTGCAATCCATGGAGAACGACCGCCTGCGCTCGCAACTGACCGCCACCCAAGACCGCATGAGCCACAACGAGGCCTTGGCTGCGCGGCTGGCCGCTGATTTGGCCGCCGAACGCACACGCGCCGACACGCTGCAAACCCTGATGGAGCAGCTGCAGGTCGAACGCGAGCAATTCCGCCAAAGCATCGAGCGTTTGCAGCACCAGGCCGACGCTGCCCGGCGGGATGCGCTTCTACGCATAGACCAGCTGCACAGCGAAACGCGCGAGGCGCAGGCCGAAAGCAGGGCGCTGCGCGAGCGGCTGGAGCAGGCGCACAAGGATCTGCACGCCGAGCGCGAATTTTCCGCGCTTTTGCGTCAGCAGCTTGGCCAGCGGGCACGGCAGGAGCGGGAGCCATGAGCACAGAGATCGCCTTGAATAGGGGCGCTGAGGCCGTTCCCGCGCCAGGTCATGCCCTGGGCCAAGTGGCCAATGATTGGCAGGCGGCCGAGGTATGGCTTGCCGTGCTGCAGGCCAGACCGGCCTCTCCCCAAACCCTGGACACGTATCGGCGCGAGATCCGCAGGTTGCGCTGGTACTGCGACACCCAGGGGAGGCCGCCGCCGAGCGCCTGGACCTACCAAGACGGACTGCGGTATGTACGCTTCCTGACAGAGGAGGCAGGGCGGCACATTCGACCGGCGGGTCTGCGGTACGGGGATCCTGGCTGGACCCCATTCTTGGGGACGCTTTCGCCCTCGTCGGTCGCAGACGCCCGGAAGATCCTGCATACCATGTTCAAGTTCTGGATGAACGCCGGGTATGTACCGCGCAATCCGTTCGCTGGCCAGGCCGGCCGCGCCCGGCGCACGTCCGCGCCGAGCCGGCGGGCGTTGCCGCAGGCTGCGACGGACTTCGTGCTGACCTTTCTCGATGCAAGGCCAAAGTCAACCGCGCGCGATCATCTGCGCTATTACCGTGACCGCTTTTTATTCCTGCTGCTCCTGCACACCGGTATTCGGGCACATGAGGCCGCGGCGGCAGCGATGGGCGACGTGGAGGCACGCACCGATCCACAGTCTCATCGAATCTATTGGGCATTGCGGCTGCGCACACAGAAAGGTGGCGGAGAAGGAACTGCGTTGCTGAATAGCGAGGTCATGGCAGCATTTCATGGGTATTCGTAAAAGTGGGTTGTAGAGCGCCCTGCTGCCCGTCGATGCGCAAGCATCAACATTCGTAAAAGCGTGTTGGTCATGAGTGCAGAAATCAAGTCTCTTGTTCTGGATACTTGGGCAGGCCGCCGCTATTACGCCGTCGAACTGGTTGGCCAGACTCCTAAGAAAGCGCGAGTTCGTGTTCTCACGCCGGGCGGCGTCATGCTGCCCGGTCGGCGCTACGTCAATTGTGGCGAGACTGTTTTGGTTCCCAAGCACGCAGTTGTTGATCTCCCCAAAGATGCTCACAAGGTCGAACAGGGGTACTACGACGGCCATTTAAATGGCTATGGAGGCGTGGTTGATGCCCCCATTCTTACTGGGCCGCAGAAGTAGAAACTGATGCGGCCATGGCCAGCCGCTGTTTTGGTGTGAGCCCGCCCAATGCCATATTCGGGCGTTCGTGATTGTATGACCACATCCAGCGCGTGGCGTGGTCCTGCACATGCTCGAGGTCTTCCCACTCGTACTGCGACAACCATTCGTACCGGGCGGTCCGATTGAACCGCTCGATATAGGCATTTTGCTGCGGCTTGCCGGGCTGAATGAAGTCGAGCTTGATGTCCCGCTTTTGCGCCCAGGCCAGTAGCGTCGAACCCGCGTATTCCGGGCCGTTGTCGCAGCGAATCGCCAGCGGCTGTCCCCGGTGTTCGATGATCTGATTCAGCGTCCGCGCTACCCGTGCCGCGGGCAGCGAGAAGTCCACCTCGATGGCCAGTGCCTCACGATTGAAGTCATCGATCACGTTCAATGTCCGAATGCTCCGGCCGTCGGCCAACTGGTCATGCATGAAGTCCATCGACCAGACTTCGTTGATGGCCCTGGGAACTGCCAGCGGCTCGGGCATCTGTCGAACCAGCCTTTTGCGCGGCTTGATGCGCAGGTTCAGCTCCAGCTCCTTGTAGATGCGGTACACGCGCTTGTGGTTCCAGCCAAATCCACGCACGTTGCGCAGGTACAAGAAGCACAGCATGAAGCCCCAGGTGCGATGGTTGTCGGTCAGGCGCATCAGCCAATCGGCAATCTCCTCGTTCTCGGCCTTGAGCTTGGCCTCGTACCGATAGCAGGATTCGCTGATGCGAAAGACCGCGCAAGCCACACGGATCGATGCTCGCCTGGACCTGACCACTTCCTTGGCCATCTCGCGCCGGCGAGACGGCCTCAGGACTTTTTTGCCAGGTACTCCGAGGCGATCTCGGCCTTGAGCTTCTCCTCGACGTACATCTTGCGCAGCCGGGCGTTCTCGGCCTCCAACTCCTTCATGCGCACCATCATCGACGTGTCCATACCGCCATACTTCGAGCGCCACTTGTAGAACGTCGCCGAGCTGATCCCCAACTCCCGGCACAACTCCGGCACCGCCAGACCGCCTTCAACACGCTTGATCGCATCGACGATCTGGCTATCCGTGAACTTCGATCGCTTCATCTGTAGAACTCCTCAATGAGAAAATTCTACTTCTGACTCCCAGGGTTTTCAGGGGGCATTACCAGGATGCGCATCGAATTTCCCTATATGCACCATCAAAGGCCAAATCAGTAATCGAGACGATCGTGTGCGTCGGCCTTGCCGACCACCCAGTAGCCGCCCGCCTTGAGCCAGGACTTGGGGTGGCCTCGTTTGTCGATGAGCCATGAACGGATGGCTCGCGCCACATGCGCCTCGGCGGCGACCCACGCGAAGGTCTCCGGCTTCAGGTCGATCGTCTTGATGATGTCCAGCAATGCTCTGGGATCATTCGCCGCCGCAAGCGGGCGATGCGCCCAATGCGCCGTCAGATTCGCCGCTGTTTTGAACGCTTGATGATCCTGTGGCCCTGGTACGGCCACGATGCTGGTGATGTTCGTACCGGCCGGAGCTTCCTCGATGCGGCGGCCGATCGCTGGCAACGCGGTTTCGTCGCCAACCAGAAGCCAGCGCCGAATGTCCGACGGGAGAACGGACGAACTTTTCGGGCCACCGATCTGGATCGTGTCGCCCGGTTTGGCATTGAGCGCCCATAACGTCGCGGGGCCTGCATCGTGGATGGCGATGTCGATCACGAGCGTCTTTGCCCGTTGATTGTAGCGACGCGGGGTGTAGTCGCGTCGCACGATCTCTCCCGTAAGCGTGGGCACGAACAGTTTGAGGTGATCGTCCGGTGAAAGGCTGACGAAATCCGAGAGAGCCTCGCCGGTGAAGGTGATGCGCAGCATCCCTGGCGTCAGTCGCTCGACGCCGCTGACTTGCACCGTTCTAGCCTTCGCTTCGTGGCGGACGCGCTCAGCGCGTGGCCCGGGAACTTGCTTGTCGAAGATGGAAAATAAACTCATGGTGTTCTCCTGGAAACCAATTTGTGAGAAGGACACGGAATCAGTCCTGCGAATGCGCTTGCCATCCCCCGCCCAACGCCTTGAAGACATCGACGCGAGCCGAGCCGGCCTGCTGGTCCGCCGTCGCAACCTGCGACCTTGCGCTGATCAGGTGGCTTTGGGCCACGATTACGTCCAGGTAGCTGATGGCCCCCGCCCGATAGCGTTGTTCGGCAAGGCGGAACGCACTGTCGGCATGGGTCTGCGCTTGAATCAGAGCCTCGCGTTGTTGGATGGCTCCCGCATACGTGCTCAAGGATTGCTCTGACTCCTTCAATGCCGTGAGAACAGCACCGTCGAAGCGGGCAAGTGAGGCCGCGCCCTGAGCCTTGGCCTGCGCAATCCGGCTTCGTGCCGCCGTCATGTTCGGGAACGTCCATGAAATCAGCGGCCCGAAACCGAACGACCAGGTACGGTCGCCGCGCAGGTAGTCATTGCGCAGGTAGCTTGCCGACACGCCGAGCGCGACCCTGGGATAGAGATCCGCGACCGCCACTCCGATGCGCGCCGTGTCTGCGGCCAACTGGCGTTCGGCTTGGCGGATGTCGGGGCGACGGCGCAGCATGGTCGTGCCATCGCCAACTGGAATGGCGCCAGCTACTTCCGGCGCCTTGTTGCAGGCGCGTGCCGGTTCGGGAACTTGAGTGGGGGGCCGCCCCATCAGTGCCGCCAGTTCGAACAGTGCCGCGTTCTGTTGGGCCTGCAGCCGGGGAACAGCCGCCTCGGCCTGGGCCAGTGCCGCACTGGATCGCTCCACATCGAGGCGCGAGGCGGAGCCGGCGCGCTCCTGGCGGGTCACGAGATCCAGCGTTTTCTGTGCCAGCTCGACGGACGAACGCGCCACGTCAACGGACTCTCCGTAGGCGCAGGCATCCACATACGAGCGCGTCGTCTCCGCAGCGACGAGCACCTGGGCCGCATCATGGGCCGCAGCGAGCGCCTCGGTATCACCGCGCGCCGCTTCGATGTCGCGCCTCACCCGCCCGAAAAGGTCCAGTTCGTAGGAAATATCCAGTCCGCCGGTATAGTTCCATTGCACCGGCGCTTGGCCGTTCCCGCTCAAAGCGGTCTGGTTGCGACCGCGACTGGCACCCGCAGTCACATTGGTCGATGGCAGGAGTTCCCCGCGTGTCGCCCGGTAGATCGCGTGTGCCCGATCCAGGTTCGCCAGTGCCACGCGCAGATCGGTATTGGCGGACAGCGCTTCCTGCACGATGGCGTCCAGCGCAGGATCGTCATACAGCTTCCACCAGTCTGCAGGCGGTAGCGAACCAGCGTCCACCTGCGGCGATTGGCTGACGAAGGCTCCGCCAGCCATTTCCGGCAAGGCCGGGGTGCGGTAGTTCGGCCCGCTGGCACAGCCTGTAATGGAAAGGGAGACGGCCAAGATCAGGGCGCTCGGCAGCGCCTTCTTTCGTTCAAGGCGCATGGGACACCTCCACCGATGCCAGCTCGTGCTGGCGTGCGTTTTCTGCTGAAACACGGTGATCCTTGGCGATGAAGCTGTAGATGGTCGGCAGCACGAACAGCGTGAACAGCGTGCCGATCAACATGCCCATCACGACCACGATGCCGATCGAGAACCGGCTGGCCGAGCCGGCACCTTCCGCGAACACCAGCGGCACCAGGCCCGCCACCATCGCGGCCGTCGTCATCAGCACGGGACGCATACGCACCGCTGCCGCCTTCTCGATGGCTTCGAGCCGGTTCAGGTTCTCGTGCTGCTGGATGTGGTTGGCGAACGTGACCATCAGGATGCCGTGTTTGGAGATCAGGCCGATCAGCGTGACCAGTCCGATCTGCGTGTAGATATTCAGCGTGGCGTAGCCCAGCCAGAGCGGCACCAGCGCGCCGCACACCGCCAGCGGCACCGTGACCAGAATCACCAGCGGATCGCGCAGGCTCTCGAATTGCGCCGCCAGCACCAGGAAGATGACCACCAGCGCGAAGCCGAAGGACACCAGCAGGCGGTTGCCCTCCTGCACGAACTGGCGGCTGTCGCTGAGCCAATCGACGCTGGTGCCGGCCGGCAGCGGCTGCGATTGCAGGAAGGCCACGGCCTCGCCCATGCTGACGCCAGGACGCGGCAGAAATTCCACCGTGGCCGAGTTCAACTGGCCGAACTGGGTCAGTCCGTTCGCCTGGGGCCTTGTTTCCACATGAGCGACCGTGGACAGTGGCACCAGTGCGCCGGAACTGGCCTTGACGTAGAAGCGGCCCAGGTCGTCCGGGGTCATGCGGTCGCTGTCCCGGACCTGCGGGATGACGTCGTAGGAGCGGTCGTGGAAGTTGAAGCGGTTGACGTAGTTCTCACCGACCAGCACCGCCAGGGTGTCGGCGATGGCCTGCATGGTCACGCCCATCTCGCGTGCCTTGCTACTGTCGATGGCGATGTGGGCCTGCGGGCTGTCGAACGCCAGGTCGTTCTGCACGTACAGGAAGAGGCCGCTCTTGTAGGCCGCGCTCTTGATCTGCTCGGCCGTCTCGAACAGCGTCGAGAAATTGTCGGGCGAGCGCAGCACCATCTGCACCGGCAGGCCGCCGCTGGAACCGGGCAGCGGTGGCACCTGAACCGCCGTCAGCGTTTCGCCGTCGATGCCGCCGCCGGCCGCCTGGAGTTGGCCCTGTATCTCGATGGACGAGCGGGAGCGCTGCGACCAGTCCTTGAAAATCGCGCCCGCCAGCATCTGGTTCTGGCCGCGCCCGGTGCCGCCGATGTGCATGAAGCTGTTGTCGAACTCCGGAAGCGATTCAAAAATCTTCTCGATCTTCTGGGCATAGCGGGAGGTATAGCTGACCCCCGCGTATTGCGGTGCCTTGGCGATGACGATCACTGCGCCCTGATCCTCGACCGGGGCCAGCTCGTGGCGGATGCCCACGAACAACACCACGATGGCGCCCAGCACGGCCACGCCCACCAGCAGCACCGCGCTGCGCGCGGCCAGCGTGCGGGCCAGCAGGCGCCGGTAGAGCGATGTCAGCTCTTCCATGCTGTGCTCGATCAGCCTGGCCAGCCTTGCCTCGCTTTGCTTGGAGCTGAGCAGCATCGAACTCATCACCGGCGACAACGTGAGTGCGACAACGCCGGAGACGATGACCGAGCCGGCCAAGGTGAATGCGAATTCCTTGAACAGCGCCCCGGTCAATCCGCCCATCAGGCCGATCGGCGCATAGACCGCAGCGAGCGTGATGGTCATGGCGATCACCGGGCCGACGATCTCGCGTGCGCCGAGCAAGGCCGCACGCGCGGGCGATGCTCCTTCCTCGATATGGCGATGGATGTTCTCCACCACCACGATGGCGTCGTCCACAACCAGCCCGATCGCCAGCACCATCGCCAGCAGCGTCAGCAGGTTGATCGAGAAACCGAAGGCCAGCATCAACGCCGCCGTCCCGACCAGGGAAAGCGGAATGGTGACCACGGGGATGATGACCGCGCGGAAAGTTCCCAGGAACAGGAAGATCACGGCGATGACGATCACGATGGCCTCGATCAGCGTGTGCTGGACCTCCGCGATCGACGCATTGACGAACTTCGCCACGTCGTAGTTCGGCACGACCTGCAACCCCGGCGGCGCCATCGCCCGGATGCGGGGCACCAGTTCCTGCGCCTGCCGAGCAATGTCCAGCGGGTTGCCGTCCGGGGTCGGGAAGATCGCCGCGAACACCGCCGGGATGCCGCTGGCGAAGGAGGCGTTGTTGTAGTTCTGGCCGCCGATCTCGACCGTTGCCACGTCGGACAGGCGCACCACGCCGCCGCCGGCACTGGACTTGATCACCATCTGGCGGAAGTCCTCCACGCTGCGAAGGTCGGTGGCGGCGCTGATGTTGGTGACGGTCAGAGAACTCTTGAGCTGACCCGGCGCGGACTGCACGTTGTTGGCTCGCAGGGCGGCCGCGATCTCACCCGCAGACAGGCCGCGGGCGGCCAGCTTCACGGGGTCGATCCAGATGCGCAGCGCCAGCGTCTGCCCGCCATTGGTATCGACCTGCCCCACGCCCGGTATCCCGGCGAACAGCGGCAGCGCCACACGGTTCACGAAGTCCGTGACCTGCGGGATGGTGAGGGTGTCGCTGTAGAACGCGACATACTGGACGGCGGTGCCGCCTTCGGTGGACTTGCTGATAACCGGATCGGTGACGCCTGCCGGGAGCTGGTACTTGACCTGCAGCACCTTCGCCAGGATCTCGGTCATGGCCCGGTCGGCGTTGGCATTGAGCACCAGACGTGCCTTGATCTCGCTGCGGCCCTGGGTCGTCGTCGAACTCAGGTACTCGATGCCGCTGGCCGTGGCGATGGATTGCGAGATGGGCGTCGTGACGAAACCCTGCATCACCTCCTGGGTCGCGCCCGGCAGCGACGTGGTGATGTTGATGGTGGCGTTTTCGAGGTAGGGGTACTGGCGCACCGGCAGGGAGAAGACCGAGGCCAGGCCCGCCAGCAGGATGAGCAGGCTGACGACCAGGGCCAGGATGGGCCGCCGGATGAAGAGGTCGGTGAAGTTCATCACTGCGCCCCCACGGGCGAGGCGGCATTGATCTTCACCTTGCCGCCGGGCTGTAACCGGTTCTGACCGGCGACCACCACGACGTCGCCGGCCTTCACGCCCTGCGTCACCAGCACGTCGTCGCCCAGCCTGCGGCCCGTGACGACCGGAACGGCAACCGCCTTGCCGATCCCTTGGGCATCGGCCTCCTGAACGAGCACCACGCTATCACCCGAGGCGGATGTCTGGATCGCCGTCAGCGGCAGCACGATGGCATCCTCCGTCGCCGGAAGTTCCAGTTTGGCAACCGCATACATGCCAGACTTCAGCAGATTGTCGGTGTTCGACAGGATGGCCTGGACGGCGACGTTCCGGGTTTCCCCGTCGATGCGCGGCTCGATGGTGCTGACCTTGGCGTCGAAGACCTTTCCCGGAACGGCATCCACAGTGACCTGCACCCGCGCACCGAGCGCCAACCTGGAAAGCTCCTGCTGCGGCAGGGTGAAATTGACGTACAGCGGGTCGAGCTGCGTCAGCGTGGCGATAGCTTCGCCTGCGTTGAGGTACTGCCCCAGGTTGATCCGCCGGATACCGAGTTGCCCGGAGAACGGCGCGCGGATGTTCTTCTGCTGGATGCGCGCATCCAGTTGCCGGACGGCGGCGGTCGCCTGGTCGGCTTCTGCCTTGTGCTGCTCCAGCAGTTCGCGCGGCTCGGCACCGCTGGATGCCAGCTCCTGCGAGCGCCGCAACTGCAACTGCGCGAAATTAGCCCTTGCCACAGCGGCACTGCGATCGGCCTGTTCCGGGGCATCGTAGAGCTGAACCAGCGTGGAGCCTTCCTTCACGACCTGGCCGGCGGTGAAGCTGAGGGCCGTCACCCGCCCAGCGGTGTCCGGGGCCAGCACGACTTCGCGCACGGCTTGCAGGCTGCCGACCGCTTGCAGTTCCCCGGCAACGCTGCGCGGCTGCACGCGCACGGTCGATACCAGCGCAGGCGGTCGCACGGGAGGCGCAGCGCCGCCGGCGCGGGCTGCGCGCCATGCGTATAGCCCGCCGAAGATGACAGCCAGACCGACCAGACTGATGATGATCGCCCCGACATTTCTTGCGGCAGCGTTGCCCGTGCTTCCGTTGTCGGCCTGCACGGTCGCTGCCGGACTGTCGGAAAGCAGCCGCAAGGCAATTACCAGCGCCAGTGCGACGGTGATGCCGCCCGCCAGATAGACCGAGCCAATCCCCTGAGCGCCAGCCAGCGCGCCAGCCAGAGGACTTGTCAGGCCCAGCGCGATGTCCATGAATGCCACGTAGGCGCCCATCGCCAGGCTGCGAGTCTGCGGCGGAGCGCGCCGCACGGCCTCCACACCGAACCCTGGATAGGCCAGCGAGTAGCCGAAGCCCGTCAGAGCCGCGCCTACGTAGGCGAGCGACGCGGAATCGGCACCCCATATGAACAACTGTCCGACCGCTTCGATGGCAACGCTCACCAGGGCCACCTTCGCGCCCCCCAACTTGTCCGGCAGGTGCCCGAAGAAAATGCGTGCGCCGATGAAAGCCAGTCCGAACGCGGTGAACGCCAGCGAAGCGTTGCCCCACTGCTTGGCGGCGAACAGCAGCGCGATGAAGGCCGTGATCAGTCCGAAACCGACGCTGGACAGCGCCAAGCCCATGCCGGGCCACAGCACGGCACCCAGTACCTTGTAAAACGGCGTGCGCTTGGTTGCCGAAGGCGCGACGGCGCGCACGCCCGCAACCACGGCCAAGGCCAGGAAGGGGATGGCTACCACGGCGGCGGCGACGCCGGCGAATCCCCACTGGGTATTCACCGCGACGCCGAGGGGCGCACCCAGCGCATAGGCGCCGTAGATGGCAATGCCGACCCAGACCATCACTTTGCCTGCGTTCTGCGGCCCGACCAGTCCGAGCGACCAGCCCAGCGCCCCCGTGGCAATCAGGCTTTCGCCCAGGGCCAGCAGGATGCGCCCCAGCACCACGATCCATACCGAGGTAGTCGGTGTGGCGACGAAGGCCAGCGATGCCAGATAGACCAGGCCGGAGCTGGCTGCGAGCAGGCAGCCGATGACCACAGCTCGCTTGGCGCCACGCAGGTCGGCGAGGTTGCCGGCCCAGGGACGGGACAGCAGTGCCACGACGAATTGCAGGCCGATGACCGAGCCGATCACCAGCGTACCCATGCCGAGAGTTTCGTGCAGGTGCAGCGGCAGGACCGGCATCTGCATTCCGATGGTCAGGAACCCGATGAAGACTGCCAGCGTGATGGGTAGCAGCGTCAAGAAGACATTGGCACCGGGCGGTGATGCCATCGCCGGAGTCGGCGAGGAAAGAGATTGTTCTTTAGACATGGGCACACTCATGGATTGAGCACGACAGATCAGCCGGCGTAATAGCCGGGCTGATCCAGGTCGGCGAGCAGGTTCGGTCCTTCGGGCTTCCAGCCGAGCAGTTCGCGCGTGCGGGCGCTGGACACGGACATATCGGCACCGGCCATGTTGGCGAACCAGCCGAAGTGCTCGCGGTCGCGCGACTCGACCGGCAGACCCAGGCGGCTTCCGATCACTTCGGCGATCGCCTTGAAGGGCACCGCCTCGTCCGCGACGGCGTGATAGACCGATTCGCTCACGCCTTGCTCCAGCGCGAGGCGATAGATGCGCGCCGCATCCCGCCGGTACACGCCGGCCCAGCAGTTTTGGCCTTCACCCAGATAGGCCGATACGCCTTTCTGCTGCGCCGTGCGGATGAGGATGGGCACGAAGCCGTGGTCGCCCAACCCATGAACCGACGGTGCAAGGCGCACCGTTGCTGCGCGCACCCCGCGCGTCGCCGCGGCCCGCGCGGCTTCCTCCGACTTGCGAGGTGAGGCCGGATGGGGCA
The DNA here is from genome assembly GCF_001270295.1 of Achromobacter sp. DMS1. Classification (NCBI taxonomy): domain Bacteria; kingdom Pseudomonadati; phylum Pseudomonadota; class Betaproteobacteria; order Burkholderiales; family Alcaligenaceae; genus Achromobacter; species Achromobacter sp. DMS1. The sequence goes on from NZ_LHSJ01000001.1 coordinate 28,260, forward strand.
GGTCGGCTTCGGTGGCGCCACGCGGCAGCCCAGACAGACCCGAAGTGACGAGCAGCGGCCGGTTCGATCCCTCCAGCGCGCTGCCCAGCGCCTCGATCACGCGGCGGTCCTGCTCCGCGTTCTCGATGAACTTGGAGAAGTCATGGTTGAACGCGGTGTGGATCACGGCGTCCACCGTCGAAGCGACGGAACGCAACGTGTCCAGATCATCGAGCGTGGCCTGGATGATTTTCGCGCCTGCCGCAGCGAGCGAGGCGGCCTTGTCGGCGGAACGGGCCAGGCCCGTGACTTGGTGGCCGGCAGCGAGCAGATCTTCCACCACGGCAGAGCCGACCCAGCCTGTGGCACCAGTGACAAATATGTGCATTGCAAAATCTCCTGTTTGGATGGTTTATTCAGGCCAGCCGGATCGACAGTTCCACGTCCTCGCCGAACGGCACGGACAGGTAGCCGTTTTCCGAGGTGCGCACGCGCGCGAGATAGTCCGGGCTGTAGTCGGCGTTGTCGGCGACGATCAGTGCGCCAGCCCGCAGGCGGCTTTCGACCAGATCGAGGACTTCGCAGTAGATGGACTTGGCGCCATCGAGCAGCAGCAAATCGATGGAGTCGGGAAGGTCCGAGGCCAGTGTCTTCAGGGCGTCGCCTTCACGGATTTCGACCAGGTCATCGACGCCGCCTTCGACAAGATGCTGGCGAGCCTTGGCAACCTTTGACGGCTCGAACTCGCTGCCAATCAGGCGGCCGCCGCCGTTGTCGCGCAGCGCTGCCGCCAAATACAGGGTCGAGAGTCCGAACGAGGTGCCGAACTCGACGATGTTGCGCGCGTTCGTGCTGCGTGCCAGTTGGTACAGCAGCACTCCGGTCTCGCGCGAAACCGGCAGCCACAAGTCCTTGGCGCGGCCATAGAAGTCGAGGTACTCGGTCTTGCTGCGCATCAGGCGCTCGCGTTCCTCGCGGGAGATGCCGGCCATTGCCGGGCTAGTGGCCCGATCGGCCTGCTCGAACAGGCGATCCAGCAGGGGCGCCAGCGGTGCGTTGGTCAGTGTTGAGGTCATGGTGTTGTCCGGTTGAAGGTTTGGAGAGACAGAGCCTCTGTGTTGAGGCACCCTAAATGCGATCAATCATTCGCGTTGATGGAATAATATGACGAATCCATCATGTTAGAAATTCGCATTGAGGTTCGCGTTTTCTGCCCTCCAGAACCGACAAGCGAATCACCGTGGTTGCCTAGAAAACACTGCGGTTGCGCCGATCCAGTTGCGCCCACGAAGATCGAAGGGTCGCCAAATGCTCAGGTTTTTCGTCGGTAAAAAGGGGGCATGGTTGAGATGTAGAGCGGTCTTTCAACCGATGCGCATCGAGAAGATGTACCCCCAAGGATGCATGAGGGGGTTGCCGACGTGTGCGTGCTACGTCGGCAACATTGACCACGCAGGCCCTTCACCAAGGGTTGAGGTGACACCCTGTGCTGCGCTAATATGCGAACAATCCATCGCATTGATGGATGCGGAAGACTGACCGCGTTTCTGCTCGCTGAGCTTGGCATCACCACACCACCATGACCACCCGCCGTCGTCCACAGATCACCTCGCGCAAGCAACCCCAACAGGCGCGTTCGACCGAACTGGTGGCAGCCATTCTGGAAGCTGCTACACAGGTTTTGGCCGAGGAAGGCGTTACTCGGTTCACCACAGCGCGCGTCGCAGAGAAAGCCGGCGTTAGCGTCGGGTCGATCTATCAGTATTTCCCCAACAAGGCGTCGATCCTGTTCCGTCTCCAGGTCGATGAGTGGATGCAGACGACCCGGATGCTGCGAAACATCCTCGAAGATTCCGGTACACCGCACTTGGAGCGACTGCGAACCCTTGTGCATGCCTTCCTTCGCTCCGAGTGCGAAGAAGCAGAGATTCGCGGCGCGCTCAATGACGCGGCTCCGCTCTATCGCGACAGCCCCGAGGCACGCCAGGCCAGGGCCGAAGGCGATCGGATGATCGACGCCTTCATGGTGGAAGCCTTGCCAAAGGCGTCCACCGCATCTCGCGAGCTGGCCGGCGATCTCATCTTCACCACGCTCAGCACCGTGGGCAACAGCTTTTCCCAAACGCGGCGAACCAAGGCTGAAATCAAAGCTTATGCCGATGCAATGACCGGGATGTTCAGCGCCTACCTTCAGACACTTCAGCAGGATGGCCGGTCGCGATCTTGATGTATACCGAGGTATCGGTCGCAGCCGGAACTGAACGGTTGCACGTCTCCACGTGACCCGAGAGAGGTTTGTGGCGCGATCTGCCAATCATGTATTGCGGAGCTTCAACTAAAGACTGGGGTGACGTGACCGGGCAATTTCCCACGACACCGCGCTACCGCGCACCGTCGCGGCAAGCTGCTGCCCTAGCCGCTGTTCGATCACCGGCTTCCACGGCACCAGGCTGAAGCCCATGCCGTCATCCAGCATCGCGTAGCGCCCGCTGGCGAGCATGACGCTGCGCCGGTAGATGCCGGCCACGCGCTGACCGTCGGCCACAGGGCGATGCTCCAGGCCGGTATCGGCGGCAATGTCTTTCGCGGCCTGCGCCAGTTCCCGGTTGCGCAGCGTGCCCAGCAGGTTGCGCGCCAGGATGACACGCTGCCCGCGCCGCTCGGCCAGCCCCTGTTCGGTCAGGAAGTCGGCACGCTGCTGCACGGCCTGCTTGGCCTCGCCACCAAAGCCCAGGTCGCCCAGGCCCGAGCCGCCACCGATCAACTGCTGGTCGAGCCAGGTGGCCCCGATCACGCGGGCCTGCCGCTCGATGGGCAGGTGCGATTTCAGTTCCACGGCCACGCCGCCCAGGCGCTGCGCGTCGTAGCGGCGGCCCTGCTCGGGCAGGTCGCCCGGCACCTTCCATAGCCCTTCGGCCACGCGCTCCACGATGCCCGCCCGGCGCAGGGCTTCCAGCCTGCGGACATGGGCCGCCACGACCTCCTGCGGGTCGCGTCCGGGGACGGCCTGGCCCTGCGTGATGGCGAGGTGATGGTCGGTGCGGTACAGGCCATCACTCGCCAGCGCGGCGATGTTCCTGTCGGCAGCGCGCACGTCGGCCGAACCCTTCACCTCCACCACGGCCCCGGTCGGGTAGTTCGCCAGCTCGTCGCGGGCGTTAAGCGCGACGTAGTGGGCCTTGCCGTCCACGCCGTCGATGACCAGATAGCCTCGGTCGCGCAGCTCGTCGGCCAGCCCCTTCGCGGCCACGCGCCCGAGGATGGTTCGGCCGTCGTCCCCCGGCTCGAACACCGCCAGCTCGCGCGGCTCGCCGCGCATGGCCCGCTGCATGGTGCGGATGATGTCGCCACGCTCACCCAGGGCGCGCAGGGTCTTTTCCGCATCCGCATGGACGGCCCAGGTGCCGGGCTGCATCTCGTCGGCCAGGCCCAGGCGCCGCAAGCGTTGCAGGCGGCCGATCAGCAGCAGGCGTTGGCGCTGCAAGCGAGGTTCGTTGAGCCGTTCGACATGCACCAGGCCATCGTCGCCGGCCTCGCGCTGCAAGGTGCGATCCAGGCTCGTCCACCGCTCCTGCTCAACCTCGCGCCCCAAGGTCTGCTGGATCTCCAGTTCGGTTCGCGGCCCCAGCCATTCCGTTGCCAGTTCGGCGGCCCGATGGCGAAAGCCGTGGGCGATGTAGTCGCCGGCGATGATGAGGTCTTTGCCGGTGTCGTCGTGCCCACGCAGGATCAGGTGAGTGTGCGGGTTGTCGGTGTTCCAGTGATCGACCGCCACCCAATCCAGCCGCGTGCCCAGGTCGGCTTCCATGCGGTTCACCAGATGCCGGGTGTAGGTGCGCAGGTCGTCCAGTTCAGCCCCGTCCTCGGGCGAGACGATGAAGCGGAAATGGTGACGGTCATCGGCGCAGCGTTCCTTGAAGGCATCGAGGTCGGCTTCGTCGGCCTGTGGCCCGTAGGCCCGGCCCGGTTCGCCATCGCGGCCCGCGCCGTCGCGCTCGACGTAGCGCAGGTGCTTGGCGAGCGACTGCGGGCTGGCCCGCTGGTGATTGACCAGCAGCGTCTTGATGGTCACGCGCCGCGACATGGGCGTCAGCTTCGCCCCGGCGAAGCGCGCCGCCGTGTGGCCGCGCCCCAGGCGCGAGCCGGGGCGTTGGCCGGTGCCGGCCGCCCCAGGACTACGCACCGCCGACTTGCCGCTGCTGGCCTTGCCGGCCTGCTTGAGCACCTTGGAAACGAAGCTTTGCCCCTGGCCCTTGCCCCGGTTCTTCGGGGCGCTGGGGCGCACGCGGAAATCGTCGTCGCGGCGGTCGGTCATCGCCGTTCTCCCTGCAAGCTCCGGCGTGTCCGGTCGTGCGAAGCACGCGGACATGCCTGCATTGGCGCGACCCTCGCGCCGAACGCGGCACGGCGGCGAAGCCGCTCCGTGCCGCGCCACCCCCATGTGCAGACAGGCTTTCGACGCGGCCCGGTGCCGCGTCCTTTTGTCTTGCCTTCCGCTTTTGCCCTTCGCTGGCGCTCCGGGCAGCGGCGGCCCGGCGGCGCTGCGCGAGCAGCCAGCGCGCCGGCGAACGCGCGAACAAGCGCGATGAGGGCCGCAGGCCGGGCGCGTTCGAGGCAAGACGCCTGCACGTTGGACGGCTGCGCCGAAGGCAGCGCGAAGTGCGGTGCCCAATGCGCAGGATTGGCGCCCGCACTGCACGCCCGACGACACAGCGACGGCCAGCAGCACGACACGCCCGATAGCACGATGAGATGCACGGCAACGTGCAGCGAATCGGCGGCCATCATGGGCGGGACTCCAGCCAGATGGGGTGCGCGACGCCGATCACGGCGGCGGCGCTGACCGGCCCGAAATACCGGCTGTCGAATGACGCCGGGTTAGTCGCACTGAGCAAAAACAGCTCGCCAGGCCGAAGGCGGCGGCACTGCGGCCAGGATGGCAGCGGCCGGCCCCAGCGATCGGCAGACAGCACGGCGGCCGAAGGCACGCCGTCGATGCGGACTTTGCCGTCAGCGATGCACACCTCCTGCGGCGCGACCGCGCCCACGCGCTTGAGCAGCGGCACGCGCGCCGGCAGGTAGCCACGCTGCGCGGCCAGCGCGGCGGCGTCTGGCGGCAGCGTGGTCAGGACGATGCTGCCCACGGACAAAGAACGTGGCAGCGAGCCGGTTCCGTGGCGCTGCGGATCGACGCGATACCAGCCCACGGGAACGCTGTCGGACGGGTTGTAGATCAGGCGTGGCAGCGGATGCACGAAGGACGCCCAGGCCAGCGCAGCGAGGCCGCAGGCGGACAGGCCCGCCAGCACGAGGCGAGCGCGCAAACGTGCGCGGGGCGAGCGAGGACGCGGTGCGGTGCCAGCAGTCGAAACGGTGGTCATGGCAGCGCCCTCCCGATGAGCCAGGCGGCGTGCCGCTCGGCGGTGTATTCGGGCAGTGGCAGGCGCGCAGCGAGCCGGTTGGCGAGCGTGCGCCAGTAGGCGGGCGAAGCGGCGACAGGCGCGATGCCCAGCGCCTCGATGGCGTCGATGCGCTCCAACACCGCACGCACTTGGTTCTCCCCTTCGGCGTGGAGTAGCAGGCGCGCACCCGGCTGCACGCCGGGGATGCGCTGCGCCGCGTCGAGCGGCGTGCAAGCTTGCATGACCATGAGCTGCCAGCGAACGGTGCCGTAGTCGTTGGCCTGCCAGCGGATGCGGCAGAACATGGTGCCCGGCAGGAACACCGCGCAGCGCCGCCAGCGGTCGAGCTGGTGCGTGCGCGCCGGTTCGCCGAAGCGCAGGTAGAGTTTGAAGCGCAGTTCGATGTAAGCCAGCGCCACGCGCGTCAGCGGCGCACTGACAGGCCGACCGGCGAGTGCGGCCGGTGATGGTTGTGGCGCATCCGTAGCCGCGCCAGCGGCAGGCGAAGCGGATGCGGTCATGGGGTGTTCTCCCTGCGGTGTTCTGGAAACTCCCGCTCCAGCAGGCCGCGCAGCAGGTCGGCCACGGTCACGCCTTGCGTGAAGGCCGACACCTTGATGCGCGCCCGCATCGCGGGCGTGATGTCGAGGGTCAAGCGAGCCGTGTAGAGGTCGCCCTTGCCCAGCGCATCGGCGTCGCCCTGGCGAATCCACGCCTCGGCGTGCGGATTCGCGGGCGGACGCGCGCCGATGCCGACGCGCTTTACCGTGCGTTTGCTGTTCGGTGGCGGCTTCGCAGTCATGTCGGCCACCGCAGCAGTTCGTCCAACAGCGCAGTGATTTCGCGCGCGGCGGCGCTGTCCGGTGCCGTCTCGCGTGCCAGCCGGCCAGCGGCCACGCTGTCGGCGAACACGATGCGCTGATGCACTTCCGCGCGCAGCGCAGGAAGCGGTTGGTCGGCCAGCGCCTGGCGCGCTTCGCGCCCGATCACGGTGGTACTGACGCGCCGGTTGATGACGAAGGCCGCGCGCAGCGCAGGCCGAAACACCTGCGCCTCACGGATCAGCGCCACCATCTCGGCGCTGGCCCACAGGTCGTAGGGGCTGGGCTGCACGGGGATCAGCACGCGCTCGGCCGCCAGCAGCGCGGAGCGCGCCAGTGCCGCGATGCGTGGCGGGCCGTCGATGATGACATGATCGGCCCGCCTGGCGAGTTCTGGCGCCTCTTGGTGCAGCGTTTCGCGTGCGAGGCCCACGGCGCTGAACAGCCTAGGCAAACCTTGCTGGCTGCGGCGCTGTGTCCAGTCCAGCGCGGAGCCCTGCGGGTCGGCATCCAGCAGGATGACCGACTGCCCGCGCATCGCCAGCTCGCCGGCGATGTGCGTGGCGAGCGTGGTCTTGCCCACGCCGCCTTTTTGATTGAGCAGAGCGACGATCATGGCACGGCCCCCCATGCTGGAAAGCCGGACTTTTGCTGCTGCGCTTGGAGCCGAGTGATGGTTGTCCACCGCAGCGGCGTTTCTCTACTAAAAGTTAGAGAAATTAAGTTAGGGAAGTTAGAGCGCGCGCAAACCCAATGCTGGCGCGGATTTGCGGCCGATCGGCACGCCTGATAGCACGATAGGCCCACGCCTGATAGCACGATACCCCGCACGCCTGATAGCACGACGCCATCCACAGGCTTTCCCGGAGTTATTCCCGTGCCGTATGCGGCACGGGCCGGAAGGTCAGCAGCTCCATGCCGTTGTCCGGCATCCGCTCGATGCCCAGGACGTAGCCGGGCAGCGACTGCCGCGCTACAAGCGCGCGCAGGTCGCAGGCGAAGTCGTAGGGCTTCGCGGTACTGCCCGATTTCCGGTGCAGGTAGCGAAAGTCGAACTGCCAGCCGTATGCCTGCTTGCCGCCGTGCTTGCGCACTAAGCGGTACAGCCACCGCTCGATGCCGCCCGTGAGCCGGAAGTACGCCGGGTCGATGGTCAGCACCAGGGCCGCGTCGAGCACGCCCGCATAGAACCAGTCCGGCAGAATCAGCTCGATGCCCAGCGGTGTGCCGCTGGCGTCGGCCAGTTCCTTCCATTCGTTGATCCACGAGAAACGGTGCAGGCGCCGCCCGGTCGTCTCGCGGATGGACGTGGCCACCGTGGTCGATTGCAGGCGATCCAGCGCAGCCTTGAAGCGCTGGTAGTCGCGCAGCGACTTGCCGCGTCCGATGAAGCGCAGGATCTCGTAGGGCGTGGCGCGCATCAGCCGCGACGGCCGCAAGCCCGCGTCCTTCGCTTCCACGATCTGCGAGGCCGCCCATATCAGCACGTCCGCATCCCAAATCGTGGCGATGCCGTGCTCCTGCGTGCCTTCCACGCGAATCGTCACGTTGCCCGCGCGGAAGTCGATGGGCTTGACCCGCTTGGACTTGCCGAGCGAGAAGAACGGATAGGCCATCAAATCCTGGCTGTCGCGCGGCGCCATGTCGCCGGGCAGGGCGCGGAACAGGTCGAGCTGTTCGCGCTCCTGCAACGGCCGCTGCCGGGACGGCAGCGCGGTGCTGGACATGGCGATGGCCTGCTGCGCGCCGCCGATCAGCGCGCACGGCTGTCAGCCGAGTGGTGCTCGGCGTATTCGGGATCGGAGGTCGTCTCGAAGCTGCGGTCGGCGGCCCAGGCATCGAGGTCGGCCACGGCGTACATGACGCGCCGGCCGAACTTGCGAAAGCGCGGGCCGCCGCCGATCACGCGCTGCTTTTCCAGCGTGCGCGGCGACAGCCGCAGGTACTCGGCGGCTTCATCGTTGGTGAGGTAGCGTTGGGGCTGCGCGGCAGCGGTCGAGACAGCGGCGGCAGGCCGCAAGGGAGCGGGACGCATGGTGTGAACCTCCATCGGTTGAAAGCGCCCGGCCACACAGCGCGACCGGATGGAGGCAGTCTCAGAAAACCAAGCTGTCCTGCTCAGGGCCGTTTTGCGTCGTCCTCAAAACGGCCCTTCTCAAGCGGCGGAAGCTGTGCTAGGCGGCGATAGCCGCCGCGCATCAGCGCATCGCGCGCCGTACCAGGCGGCGCACCTTCGAGCGCAGGCCACCGTCGCTGTACCAGTCGGCCACGGCGTCGGCACCGAACAGTCCTTCGCCCACATCGCGCAAGGACGCGCCCGCCAGAGTCGCGTCGAGCGCCTGCAAGGTGTGCAGCTCCAACAGCGCGGAGGATGTTGGCCTGGGCGTGGTGGCAGCGAAGGCCGTGCCGGACGCATGACCGCGCACAGCCGCGGCAGTGCCGCCCCGCCGGGCATAGGCCACGGCCATGCCGTCTTCCAGACCGGGCGCCAGGGCAAAGCGCAGGCAATGGCCTGGGCTGCGTGCGATCAGCGCCAGCTTCTTGCCGTCGTGGAATAGCTGTTTGTGGCCTGGGATGTGCCAGAACGCGAAGGCGGTGGCATCCTGCGGCGGATCAGTATCGGGGTAGAGCTGCACCACGGCGGCATGGCCGGGCAGCCAGGCCGGATGCGCGTCGCGCGCATCCAGGGCGGGGTCTTCCAGCAGGCGCAAACCCCAGCGATGCGCTTCAGGTCGGCGGTGACGGCGCAGCCAGTCGAGCCGGTAGTCGGGATGCCTGCGCAGGTATTCCCAGGCGAGTGCAAGGCCATCCAGATGCAGCACGTACAGATACGCGGCAGTCGGATACCAGTGCTCGGCGCTGCGATCGACCATGACGCCACCTCCCTGCGAACAGGACTGGCCGCCACGGCAGGGCTACGCGCTACATCGCCATCGTCAGAAAGTCATGAGTTAAAGAGGCGGATGGGGCTGTCAAGACCGATTGGCTCCGATGCGTTGCGGTATTCGTCTCAATGCTGCGGCGGCAGTGCCCCGATGTGGGGCGCTGTACAGGCCAGCCTGCCGCAGCCCGCGCCAAACATCATGTCTATTTGGGTCAGACTGATGGGGCTACGCCGCAAGAATCTCGATTGAGACTTACCCGGTATGACACCAGACTGAAAAAGTCACAGTAGGCCGTAGTCAGTCCGGGATTGCTCCGTCGCGCTCGGCCAGCCGGGTGTATTCCGACAGCGTGCGCGTGGGGCGGAAATAGAGGTCGCGCATCACGGGCTGCTGGCGCGGCCCGACGATGCCGGCCAGCTCGGACAGCTTGACGGTTCCCTGCGCCGGCATCCCGATTCCCAAGTCGATGAGTCCCCAGGCAGTGTCGCCATCGGCGGGATCGAGCGCGGCCAGCAGCCAGGTCACATGCGCGTCCGGCGTGAACAGCCGCACCACGGGCACCGGGTCGATGGCCCGGCCAGCGGCGCGGGCCTCGCCGTTGGCGAGCAGTTGCGCGCGCTCCGGGGCGGTGGCGAGTGGCTGGGACATGGTCGGCAATCCCACAAATCCAATGATGCACGGATACGGTTTCACGCCCAAGCGCAGAACCGTCAAACCGGATTTACGCCTCCGTGCGCAAGCACGGATGCGCTTGCGTGGCTTTGCTGGAATCCGCCGATGCGGATTTCCGTAAAGGCACAAAAACGTAGAACACCAAATGAACACTATAGATTGTAGTCCTATAGTGCGCAATGGGCTGTCATCTTGGTTTTTCGAGGGAAACCATAGGTGGCGGCTGGGAACTCAGTGGCGAAGGCGTTGAAGATCGTTAGAAAGGCGCGTGGCTTGAGCCAGGAAGCCTTCTCTGACGTGTCCAGCCGCACCTATATGAGCACCCTCGAACGCGACCTGAAAAGCCCGACCCTGCATAAGCTGGCCGAGCTGTGCGAGGTGATGGAGATCCACCCGCTCACGCTGCTGACGCTGGCCTACGCGGGCGACAGCCCGCACAAGGCCGACGAGCTGCTGGCGCAGGTGCGCCAGGAGCTGGAGGCGGTGTTGAAGGAACGCGATGCGGCAAAACCGCGCGCGTGACGCGGTGATGTGCTGCGAACAGCAGCACAGCGCCCCGCCGCGGTGGGCGGGGCGCTGCGGCGGTCACGCCGCCTGGGGCTTGCTGCGCGACCAGATCAGGTCGTGCGTGCCGTCCTCGCCTTCGATCAGGCGGGCATAGACCGGAGCCGGGAACGAAGGATCGTCGAGGGTCACGGACTTGTATTCCCGCCCGGCCTCGCTGGTCTTGTTCCACGCCGCGCCGATGTCGTGGCCGGCGGCCTGGAGGCGGAAGTCGGGGGCGTTCTCCCTGCTGGCCTTGTCGTTGGGAACCAGCTTGACCTTGACGTTGAGCGTCAGGGTGCGCAGCGTGCCGGTGAAGCCGTCTTTGTCGGTGGTGAAGGTGCCGATGTTGGCCATGATGTTTTCTCCTTTCGGTTGAACAAGGTTCGCGCCCATCGCGTCCTTGTTGTGATCCGGCCGGCGGGGGACGGGCTGGCTGCACCGCTTGCGGTCGAAACGCAGTGGAGAGCCGGGAGGCGAAAAGAATTTGCTGCGCGAGGAAGCCGTGCAGCGGCGGGGAAATTGTTTTCGCCGGACGGTTGCAGCCATGAAGCCCGAGGCGCAGCCGCGCCACCGCCAGGATTCACAACGAGACAAGGACGCCTTGGGTCGAACCGCTCCGAAAGGAGATAGGGCCTGCTCGGCATCCCCGCACGAAGGCTGCGCCGGCTTGCCCACTGACGCGGGCCAGGTCAACGACCCGACGACGAGCGAGAACGCCCCAGCCGCACCTTGCGGCGCCGGTCTTGAGGCGTGGCGTGGAAGCTCCATAGCGATGCCGGGCGGGATGTCCGTGAACCGTCCTTCGTAACGTGATGGGCGAGAACCACCAGCGTTGAGGACGGCACGCATTCGCACAACCTGCCGCAGCAAGCCCCAGCGTGTTCGCCAGCTCCCCGTCCATCGCGGCGGGGCGCTGGACGGGCCGATCCGGCGCAGCCGGTTCGGCCACATCGAGGGGCGCCAAGCTGCGCGCGGCGGGGATAGCCCGCAGGGCTTTCCCCTGGAGGCAAGCGAAGCGCGCAGCGCCGCAGGCGCGAAGGCGTGAGCAACTGTCTTGAAAGTCAAGCCTCGCAAGCGCGCAGGCTCCATTCAATTGAAGCGTTTTGCCAATGATTCAATAAATGTTGTATTATCGAATCATGAACGAGACCCAAGCCATTTCCGCCCTCGGCGCCCTGGCCCATACCCAGCGGCTGCGCGTGTTCCGCGCCCTGGTGGTCGCCGGCCCCGAAGGGCTGACACCCAGCGTCCTCGCCGACCAGCTCGACGTGGCCCGCAACTCCCTGTCCTTCCACCTGAAAGAACTGGCCCATGCCGGCCTGGTCACCATCGAGCAGCAGGGCCGCAACCTGATCTACCGCGCCGACTTCACCCAGATGAATGGGCTGCTCGGCTATCTGACCGAGCACTGCTGCCAGGGCGGCGCGTGCGAGGTCACCGAATCCTCCTCTGCCTGTACTTCCTGCTGAAAGGATCACCCCCATGAAGCGCTTTCACGTCCACCTGCACGTCGATGACCTGAACCGCAGCATCGGCTTCTATTCCCAACTGTTCGCCGCGCAGCCCGCGCGCGTCGAAGGCGACTACGCCAAATGGATGCTCGAAGACCCGCCGGTCAACTTCGCCATTTCCACGCGCGGCAACAAGCCGGGCATCGACCACCTGGGCATCCAGACCGACGATGCCGAGGAATTGGCCGTGCTGAAGGCCCGCGCCGAGGCGGCCGACATGGCGCTGCTGGACGAAGGCACCACCACCTGCTGCTACGCGCGCAGCGAGAAGCACTGGATCACCGACCCGCAGGGTGTGGCCTGGGAGCATTTCCACACGCTGGGCAACATCCCGGTCTTCAACGAAGCAGCGCCTGCAGCGAATTCCACCGCTGCCTGCTGCGCCCCGACGCGCGGCAAGCCGGTAGGCGTTGCGGTGAAGTCGGCTTCCTCCTGCTGCTGATACGAGGCCCCCATGACCACAGACAAAACCTACAACGCCCTGTTCATCTGCACGGGCAATTCGGCCCGCTCCATCCTGGCCGAAGGCATTCTCAACCAACTGGGCCAAGGGCGTTTCCGCGCCTACTCGGCGGGCAGCCACCCCAAGGGCGAAATCCACCCGCTGGCACTCGCCACGCTGGAGCGGCTGCACATGCCGGCCACCGGCTACCGCAGCAAGAACTGGGACGAGTTCGCGGCGCCCGGTGCGCCGGAGCTGGATTTCATCTTCACGGTCTGCGACAACGCCGCCGGCGAGGTCTGCCCCGTGTGGCCGGGACGCCCGATGTCGGCGCATTGGGGTGTGCCTGATCCCGCAGCCGTCGAGGGCACCGACGAACAGAAGCGCAAGGCATTCACGGATGCGGCGCTGACCTTGCGCCGGCGCATCGAGCTATTCCTGTCGCTGCCGATGCAACGCCTGGATGCCATGTCGCTGCAGCACGAGCTGCGCAGCATCGGCACGAAGTGAGGTCTGCGCGATGAGTGTTGGAACCCAAACGGCCAGCCGCGTGCCGGCCGCCCCCACCATGAGCGTCTTCGAGCGCTACCTGAGCGTGTGGGTACTGCTGTGCATCGTCGCCGGTATCGCGCTCGGCCAGTTCGCGCCCAGCGTGTTCCATGCCATCGGCCGCATGGAGATCGCGCAGGTCAACCTGCCGGTGGGCCTGCTGATCTGGGTGATGATCATTCCCATGCTGCTCAAGGTGGACTTCGGCGCTCTCGGCCAAGTCAAGCAGCATTGGCGCGGCATCGGCGTGACGCTGTTCGTCAACTGGGCCGTCAAACCCTTCTCGATGGCGCTACTCGCCTGGATCTTCATCCGCCAGGTCTTCGCGCAGTGGCTGCCCTCCGACCAGCTCGACAGCTATGTCGCGGGCCTGATCCTGCTGGCCGCCGCACCCTGCACGGCAATGGTGTTCGTCTGGAGCCGGCTGACCGGGGGCGATCCTGTGTTCACGCTGTCGCAGGTGGCGCTGAACGACACCATCATGGTCTTCGCCTTCGCCCCAATCGTGGGCCTGCTACTGGGCTTATCGTCCATTACGGTGCCGTGGGACACCTTACTGGTATCGGTCGGTCTGTACATCGTGATTCCGGTCATCCTGGCCCAGCTCTGGCGCCGCGCGTTGCTGAGCAAGGGCCAAGCCGCCTTCGACCGGGCGCTGGAGCGCATCGGCCCTCTGTCGATCGCGGCGCTGCTGCTCACGCTGGTGCTGCTGTTCGCCTTCCAGGGCGAGGCCATCATCCGCCAGCCGCTGGTGATCGCCATGTTGGCGGTGCCGATCCTGATCCAGGTGTTCTTCAACTCCGGGTTGGCCTACTGGCTCAACCGTCGGCTGGGCGAGCAGCACAACATTGCCTGTCCCTCGGCGCTGATTGGTGCCTCCAACTTCTTCGAGCTGGCCGTGGCCGCCGCCATCAGCCTGTTCGGCTTCCAGTCCGGCGCGGCGTTGGCCACCGTGGTCGGCGTGCTGATCGAGGTACCCGTGATGCTGCTGGTCGTGCGCGTGGTCAACCGCTCGCGCGGCTGGTACGAATGCGGCCCGAACTCCGCCACCCGATAACCAACCAGGTCACTCCCATGAGCACCGTCACGATCTACCACAATCCCGACTGCGGCACCTCGCGCAACGTGCTGGCCCTGATCCGCAACAGCGGCGAGGAGCCCACGGTCATCGAGTACCTGAAGACCCCGCCCGATCGGGCGACGCTGATGGTGCTGATCGCCGCAATGGGCGTATCGGCGCGCGCCGTGCTGCGCGAGAAAGGCACGCCCTATGCCGAACTGGGCCTGGGCGACCCGCAGTGGGGCGATGACCGGTTGATCGACTTCATGCTCCAGCATCCCATCCTCATCAACCGGCCCATTGTGGTCACGCCGCTGGGCACGCGCCTGTGCCGGCCTTCCGAGGCCGTGCTGGACATCCTGCCGCAGCCGCAGCGCGGCGCGTTCCGCAAGGAAGACGGCGAAGCCGTGGTGGATGCGGAGGGTCGCAGGGTCTGAGACCTCCCGCACAAGCGGCAGGCAATCTGAAGTGAGGCTGGTATTATCGAATTTCGTTATCGATATTCGATATGAAAGAGAAACCTACTCCACGTGCCATGGAGCACCACGACCTGCTGTCGGGGCTGATCCGCCTGCATGTGCTGCACCACGCAGCCGAGCAGGAGATCTACGGGCAATGGATGATCGACGAGCTGGCCCACCACGGCTACCGCCTCTCCCCCGGAACGCTGTACCCGATGCTGCACAAGATGGAGCGCGACGGCTACCTCGTCTCCCGCCAGGAGCGTGAAGGGCGCACCGTGCGCAAGCTCTACACGATCACGCCCAAGGGCAAGGAAGGCTTGGCGCTGGCCAAGGACCGCATCCGGGAGTTCACCGGGGAGGCGATGCACAAATGACAGATTCCACCAACACCTTGCAGCATGAGGCCGCTGCCGCGCGCGGCTCACCCGTCGAAGTCTTCGGCGCCTTCCTCAAGCTGGGGCTGACCTCCTTCGGCGGGCCGATCGCGCATCTGGGCTATTTCCGCTCGGAGTTCGTCGAGCGTCGCCGCTGGCTGGATGACCGCAGCTACTCCGATCTGGTCGCCCTGTGCCAGTTCCTGCCGGGGCCGGCCAGCAGCCAGGTCGGTATGGCGCTGGGGTTGGGCCGCGCGGGCTGGCTGGGGCTGCTGGCGGCCTGGGCCGGATTCACCTTGCCATCGGCGATTGCGCTGATCCTGTTCGCCTTTGGCATCGCCGAGTACCAGGGGCTGGCCCAGTCCGGCTGGGTGCGCGGGCTCAAGGTCGTCGCCGTGGCCATCGTGGCGCAAGCGGTCTGGGGGATGGCCAAGTCGTTGTGCCCGGACCGGCCGCGCGCCGCGCTGGCCATTCTGGCGGCGCTGCTGACCATGGTCCTGCCCTCGGCCGCGGGACAGCTTGCCGCCATCGCGGTGGCAGGGCTGCTGGGCTGGTGGACATTGAAGATCGCGCAACCCGGCGGCGGCCACGCCCACAGCTACCCCGTCTCGCGCAAGCTGGGCATCGTGGCGCTGCTGCTGTTTGCCGCACCGCTCGTCGGGCTGCCCCTGTGGGCGGCAGCCACGGACTCGTCCACGATAGCCCTGCTGGAAGGGGTGTACCGCTCCGGTGCACTGGTCTTCGGCGGTGGACACGTTGTGCTGCCGCTGCTGCAGGCCTCGGTGGTGCCCAGCGGCGTCGTGAGCAATGCCGACTTCCTGGCCGGCTACGGTGCGGCGCAGGCCGTGCCGGGGCCGCTGTTCACTTTCTCGGCCTACCTCGGCGCGGTCGCCCACGGACCGCTGCATGGCTGGATCGGCGGGCTGGCACTCCTGGGCACGATCTTCCTCCCCGCTTTTTTCATGCTGGTCGGTGCACTGCCGTTCTGGGAAGGGCTGCGCCACCGCGCGGGCATCCAGACGGCCATGGCCGGCATCAACGCCGGCGTGGTCGGTATTCTGGTGTCCGCCCTCTATGACCCGGTATGGACGAGTGCCATCCACAGCAAGGCGGATTTTGGGCTGGCGCTGCTCTCGTTCGGACTGCTGACGGTGGGGCGCGTGCCGCCGGCGCTCGTGGTGCTGTTAGCCGGGCTGGTGGGCTGGGTCATGGCGATGGGCGTCTGAATCTCATGTGGCACACCCTGACCATCCAGCTCCGACACGAAACCGCCGACGACATTGCCGCCATCGAAGCGGTCACGACCGCCGCCTTCGCTGATGCACCACACACCAGCCACACCGAGCAATTCATCGTGCGCGCCTTGCGTGCCGCCAACGAACTGACGCTTTCCATCGTGGCCGAAGAACATGGGCGCGTCGTCGGTCACGTCGCGCTGTCGCCAGTAACGATCACCCATGAGCACAGGCGAAA
Organism: Achromobacter sp. DMS1; assembly: GCF_001270295.1. Taxonomy (NCBI): domain Bacteria; kingdom Pseudomonadati; phylum Pseudomonadota; class Betaproteobacteria; order Burkholderiales; family Alcaligenaceae; genus Achromobacter; species Achromobacter sp. DMS1. The sequence goes on from NZ_LHSJ01000001.1 coordinate 44,438, forward strand.
GACCGAGGGCTGGTATGGGTTGGGGCCGATCTCCGTCCTGCCGCCAAGGCAGGGGCGAGGCATCGGTTCGCGCCTGATGGAACAGGCGCTGTCTGAACTGCGGGCTATGCAGGCCGCAGGCTGCGTGCTGCTGGGAGATCCAACGTACTACACGCGCTTTGGCTTCCAGGCCCATGCGGGCTTGCAACTGCCGGGCGTGCCGCCCGGCTATTTCATGGCGCTGGCCCTGCATGGGACAGTGCCGGAAGGCATCGCGCACTACAGCGATGCCTTCAACGCCGCCGCCTGAGCCAGCGCGAAGGCGGCGGCGTTTTAATTCGGCTATTGGCCTTGAACACCGGGCGCGGCCACTGTCGCACCCGGATTTCGCGTCCACCGCGCCCAGGGCGGAACGGCCTGGGCGCGGTGCTGATCGCGGTTATTCCTTCGTCTCGATGCGCCACCACACAAAGCGAAGCGCCCCGGTCGAGGCCGGGGCGCTTGCCTTCGGCGCGGGTCAAGCGGCCAGTGCCTCGGCGGGTTCATCCGCCATTGCCTCGGTATCCTCCGGGGCGTCCTGCTCCGGGCCTTCTTCCTGCGCGGCCTCCTGCGGGCCTTCGGCCTTGAAGATGGCGGGCATCCAGCCGGTGCCATCGGCCAGCCGCTCGGCCTCGCTGGCAATGTCGGCCTTCTTGAGCTTCGCCAGCCGGGTGACGAATTCCGGTGCAAACGCGCCCACGGCATCCAGAATCACGGCCTTGGAAACGTGCTTGAAGTAGCCTTCTGCGGTCGGCTGCCACCATGCGGCCATGTCGAGGCCCACGGCCTGCGCCAGTTCCTTGCCGGGCTGGTGCGGCGTGGCACGGGGCGTCACCACGTCCACCGTGGAAGCCACGCACACGGCCAGCAGCCGCACCAGTTCGTCTTGCGACTTCGCCAGCAGCGCGGCGAACAGTTCGGCGCTGTCCTCCGGCAAGGCTTCACCGGCTACCTGTTGCAGTTCGCGCAGCGCCACGGCGGCAGGCGATTCCGGCCAGTCCGGGGCCATGCCTTCCAGCCGGTCTTGCGCCGTGAGGCGCACGCCGAGTGGCAGTCCATCGCCGTAGGCGTCGGGCTGCAAGACCTTCTGCACCATGCCATGCACCAGCGCGGCCAGCGCGACGTGCGGATGCCGTGCGACTTCGATTTGCAGCGCCGCCGTGCGATGGGCGCTCAACCACTGCGCCAGCCGGTCGGACAGGCTCGCGGCCTTGGGCGCGTCGTCGGCGTCCTCGTGCTCGTCGTTGGCGGCTTCGCCTTCGGTGCTGCCGAAACCGCGCCGCAGCTTTTCCAGCGTGCGCAGCGCCTTCGCCTCGGCTTCGCGCAGCAGGCCGCGATGAATGACGGCCTCGCCGTTGCGGTCGATGGTGACGATGGCACCGGCCACCTCGCGCACCTCGGGGGCATAGCCGTGCAAGGCGTCCTCCGCGTCTTGCAGTTCGCCGACCACCTGATCGCGACGCTGTTCCAGCTTCTCGGCCTTGGCCTCGTCCTCGGCGTCGCAAGCTTCTTCCAGTTCGGCGTCGATCTTTTCGAGGCGGGTTTCCAGCGAGGCGATGCGGCGGGCCTCGCGGGTGGTCGGCTCGCGGCGGTGGCGCGGGGCGTTCTGGAACGCCTGCCGTTCCTCGTAGGCCAGATGCGGTACGGCCTCCACCCATGCCCAGCCCTCGGCGCGCACGTCCTCGGCCAGCGTTGCCAGCTTGTCGCGCACCAGCGTTTCCAGCACTCCGGCGTCGGTGAGGTAGGTTCCGGCATCGCCTTCCGCGAACAGGTCGCGGCGGATGCCGCCGCCTGCCTGCTGGTAGGCGTCCAGCCCGACGAAGCGCACCAGTGCGTGCGTGGCGTCGATTTCGCGCTCGGTCAGGCGCTCGCGCAGCTTGGACGGGCTGCGCTGCCATTCCGGCGCACCATAGAACGCGGCTTCCTGCGCGGCGTGGTCGTCGGTGATGGTCAGGGCCATCAACTGTTCCAGCGTCACGCCACTGGCGCGATAGTCGGCCATGAGGCGCGGCGAGACATTCGCCAGCTTCAAGCGGCGCTGCACCACCAGCGGGGACACGCCGAAGTCGGCAGCAATGTCCTCGATGGGGCGTCCTTCCTTGACCAGCGCGGCGAAGGCCGCGAACTGGTCGGCGGGGTGCATGTTCTCGCGCTGCACGTTCTCCGCAAGGCTGACGGTGCGGGCGGAAGCGTCGGCCACCAGCAGGCACGGCACTTCGTAGTCGGCGGGAATGCGCTTCTTCTTCGCCAGCAGCTTCAAGGCGGTCAGGCGGCGATCGCCGGCCACCACCTCGTAAGTCTCGCCATCGGCGGAAAGGATGACGATGAGGTTTTGCAGCAAGCCGATGCGGGCAATGCTCGCGGCCAGTTCGGGGATGGACAGGCGCGGCATCTTGCGGGCGTTGCGCTTGGAGCGGCGCGGCAGCAACTGCGAGAGCGGAACCAGAATCAGGTTCTTGGACGGGTCGGCCATTTCCAGCGGGGCGGCGGCTTCGATGGCGACGGCTTCGGTTTTGAGTACGGCGTTCATGGTGATGACTCCTTGCGGTTGGGATGCAGCAGCGAGAGAAGCGGCAAGGGCTGCTGCCTGCCCCTGCCGCGTGGGGATTCAGGCTTTCAACTGGCGCAGGCCATCGGCCAGCAGCCACAGGGCGCGATTGAGGCGCACGCTTTGGTCGATGCCCTGCACGGGCCGGGTGGTCTGGCGGCGGCCATTCGCGGCGCGGGCGGACAGGCCGCCTTTGGTCAAGTTCTCCTGCGTGCGGTTGAACACGCTCCACAGGTCGCGGCGGTCGTCGTCGTGGCGGCGCGGCATCAGGATTTGCGATTCCGTGATGGGCGCGGGCTTGTCCTCGTCGTACTTCAATGCCAGCGCAGCGCGGGCGAACACTTCCGATTCCCCGGCGTCGAGCGTGATGGCGCGCATGGCATCGCGGGATTCCTGCGCCCGGTCGAAGCCGTGCAGGACTTCGTAAGCGCCTTCGATGACGTGCCCCGCTACGTCGCCCTTGTGGGGAACGCGCACGTTGGCCACGGTGTCGCCGCAGACAAGGCCATTGCTGCAAACGAAGCGGAACATCCCGGCCAGCATCTGATAGCTGCTAGTGCCGTCATGGGAGTTCAGCAGGATGATTTCGTTGGCCTCGCGGCCGTTGATCTGGCTGGCGTGGCGCAGCCGGATCATGTGCTTCGTGTAGTCGCGGCGGTCGTCGTGGCGCACGCGGGTTTGCGTCACCATGAAAGGCTCGAAGCCTTCCCCGCGCAGTTCTTGCAGCACGGTCGCGGTGGGGATGTAGCTGTACCGCTGCGAGCGGCTTTCGTGCGGGGCGTCCGCGAAGATGGACGGGGCCACGGCCCGGATTTGGTCATCGGACAAGGGACGTTCCGAACGCAGCACCGGGGAACGGGAAGCGAAGCGGGATGCGAGTTGCATGGCATTTCTCCTGACAAAGAAAAAAGGGTTTGCTGTTCACCGCACACCGGATTCCTAGATTCGGAAGCCCAGCCTTTCGGCTGTTCGGTGCGGTCGGCACGAGGAACCCGGTTGGCCCTGTTGCCACCGTCTTTCCTGAGTTCATCGCCCGCGACGGTCAGGAGCGCGCGAACGGGTGCCGTCAAGGAGGCAAGCGCAGGGTTGGTGCGGCCCGCAGGCGCAGCCGAGGACACGGCCCTGCGCGCCTTGACGGCACACGGGCGCGGGCTACAGTCGCGGTGAAGGTGATGAAGTCAGGGGAGACGGCTGGACATGGCAACGGCCCCTCAACACGCCGACCGCACGGCAAGCGAAGCGCGCAGGCCCGGATCTAGGAATCCGGGCCGGAGGCGTCAGCCGAGCGGAGCGAGGGAACGATGGAAGCCCATCAGGGGCGAGACGCCGCAGGCGGCTCGATGCGCAACGCGCACGACAGCGCGACCGGCCACGTTTCTTGGCCGGGGACGCACAGCCTTCAAGGCTCGATGCACAAGCTCATGCGCCAGTCATCGGGAAACAGGTTCGACAGCGACTGCCGTGGTCTGGCCGATCCGGCGCAGCCGGTTCGGCGGTCTTTGAGGGGCGCCAAGCATCGCGCGGCGGGGATAGCCCGCAGGGCTTTCCCCTGGAGGCAAGCGCAGCGCGCAACGCCCCGTCAGGGGCACTTAGGCATCACGCCGAGTCGTCAGGACGCAGGCTGGATTCCGCAACCGGCATCCAAGGCGAAGTCGAGTTCAGGTAGTAGCGCCTGCCACGCGCATACAGCCCCGAAGGCTCGGTAGGCTGGTAGAACCCGGTGACGCGGCGCCGGAACTGCGCGCCAAACTCGTTGGTGTAGATCACCGCGTCGCCGATCTTGAAGCGCAAGGGCTGACCGTTCTCCGGCGCGAACGGCTTGAGCGCATCGTGTTGCGCCGTGATTTCGATGATGTAGTCGTGATGGCTGCTCATGGCATTGATCTCCTGCGAAGGTTGGGAAAGCGCAAGGAGCGCCTTGCGGCGCTCCAAGGGCTGGTTCAGACGACGACACGCCCGACCAACCGGGCATCGCGCGCGTAGGCGCTCAACCGCTTCTCGGCGCGGAAAGACAGGTCGCGCTCGATCGGCAGGCCCAGCCTGCCGCGCACGGTCGCCAGCTCGCCCAGGCTGACCCAGCCGATTTCCGGCATCCCCAGGCCCAGGTCGCAAAGACCAAAGGCGTGGTCGTGGTCATCGGGATCAATCTCGGTCAGCAGCCAGGTCGCGCCGGCATCCGGCGTGAACAGCTTGACGACGGGTGCCGGATCGAAGTCCGGGTTCTCCAAGGATTCGCGGCCGTTGGCCAGCAGCACGATGCGCTGCTCGTCAGTGATGAGTGCGTTGTTCATGGTGAACTCCTGAAAGGTTGCCGGGCGGAATTGCCCGACCCTTCCGGGGCACGGCGCAGCGCAAGCAGTCAGGGGTCAACGACGGCCGCCAGAACGCAAGCGCCATCGGCGCGCAGCCCTTGACGGCGAGAACGCCGTGGCACGATGAAGGGGACAGCAAGACCGCCTCCCTCGCACCTCCACGCACGCGGTTTTTGGCAAGCGAAGCGCGCAGGCCCGAATAGCAATCCGGGCCGGAGGCATCAGCGATGTGAAAGGCGGGCAGTTCTTAAATGCGCGCCCAGTCCCGGTGCAGATCGTCAACGATCATGGGATGACGGTGCCCGCCTCGGTCTGCATGTTCGCGCAAGTGAGGATGATCTGGCGGTAGATCAGGGTGATCGTGGGCGATGTCGGAAGAATCACTAGCGGGCCAGAGCCACAGCGCCAGTCCCACTCCGACAAGACCAATCAGCGACATGATGATGAAGGTCGATTGCAGCCCAAAGGCAGCGCCGAAGCGACCGGCCAAGGGATAGCAAATGAGCCAACACGCATGGGAGAGGGCGAATTGCGCGGCAAAGACCGCGGGGCGATCCTCGGGGTGAGCGGAGCGGCGCAACAGCCGGCCGGAAGGTGTTTGCGCCACGCTGTAGCCGAAGCCGACCACCAACCAGATCACCACCAGAACGGCATATGTCGGAATCATTGCCCCGGCTGCCGTTCCCACAACCAGCATCGTCGCTCCCGCAATCATGACAGGCCGATCAGCAATCTTGTCGAGCAGGCGAGGCAGCGCGAAGGCCGCAACCATCGACCCGCCTCCGAAGGCCGCCAGCGCCCACGCTACCTCGGATTCGCCCAGGCCGAAGCGTGCCTTCACGATGACCACCGTGTTCACGATCACCATTGACCCCGCTGCTGCCACCGCGAGGCTGATCGCCAGCAGACCCCGAAGGCGCGGCGTGGCGAGGTAAATGCGCGTGCCCCGCGTAGTGCGATCCCATATGCCACGACGCGGGCCGGGAACGGTTGTGGGAAGCCTCACGCTGACCACAAGCGCGGCTGACACGAGGAAGCCGAGAACCGTTCCGGCAAACAGGTTGTGGAAGCTGATGACCGTCAGTAGCGCGGCGGCCAGCATCGGGGAAATCAGGCTTTCCAAATCGTAGGCCAGCCGGGAAAGCGACAGTGCTTTCGTGTACTCGTCTTCGTCGGGAAGGATGTCCGGGATAGTGGCTTGAAAGGTCGGCGTGAAGCCTGCGGACGCCGCCTGCAAGACGAAGATCAGCAGATAGATTTGCCAGATTTCGCTGACAAAGGGCAGGCAGAGCGCAACGGATGCTCGTACTAGGTCAAGGGCAACGAGCAACGACCGTCGCGGCAGCCGGTCGGCGAACGCCTGCGCGACCGGGGCGACTCCGACATAGGCCAGCATCTTGATTGCGAGTGCCGTCCCGAGTACCGCGCCGGCATTCGCCCCGGCCAGATCGTAGGCAAGCAGGCCAAGGGCCACCGTCATCAGGCCGGTGCCGACAAGCGCAATCACCTGAGCGGCGAACAGGTGACGATAGGTACGGTTCTTCAGGACGGAGAGCATCGGCGGGCCTCAGAGCAGTTTGGTCAGTGCCTTCATTTCGGTCAAAACGGAGTCTTCGTCATGGGCCAGGCAATGGTCGATGTGGTCGTGGATCAGGACGCGCTTTGCGGCCGTCACCGCGCTTTCCACCGCCGCGAGCTGGCGGGCGATGTCGAGACAGGATTCGCCACTTTCGATCATCCCTATGACGTGCCGAAGATGACCATCGGCGCGTTTCAGCCGCTTCACGAGATCGGGATGGGTTGAGTGCTTGTGTGTCGCGTTCATGTGGCAATTGTATCCCCCCTGGGGGGATATGAAAATGTGCGCCGCCCGCGAAGGAGCGACGCACCGAAGGCCGCACGACGCAATCAGCCCGCCGCCGGCGCTGTCATCGACTGCAACTGCTCGATCACGCCAGGCTCAACGAACACGCAAGCCTGCTCGTCCGCGATCGGCACGTTGAACACCTGCGCGAACACCGTGCGCCGCAGATGGGCCAGCCGGCCGGTCCGGTATGCCTGCTCGGGCTTCATGCGCCCGCCAGCCTGCGACCCGCTGCGCTGCGGATCGCATTCGACCAGCGCGACAAAGCCATCGTCGGCCAGCTTCTGATGCTCGGGGCACAGGCCCCAGCCGGTCGCCGTGTGGCGCTCCATGCTCGCGCGCAGGCGCTTGTCCAGCAGGATCGCGCCGGTGTCGAACGCCGTGCCGCAGACCAGGCAAACGTGCTGTTCGAGGGAAACGTGTGATTTGTCGTTCATGACGGTTCTCCGGTTGCAAGGGCGGAATTGCCCGGAACCGTCGCCCTCACGGCGCAGCGCAGCAGTCAGGGGTCGCAGACGGCCGCCAGGACGCAAGCGCGCAAGGCGCGCGCAGCCCTTGCACGGCGAGAACGCCGTGATACGGTGAAGAGACATAGCAAGATCGCCCCCTCACACCACCCCACGCATGCGGGGTTTCCGGTAAGCGGAGCGCGCAGGCCCGGGAGGGCCGGAGGCGTCAGGGGTCAAAGCCGAATGGCCGCGATTCGGCACGGAGCGCGGGGCGCAGCCCGCGAGCCCGCCGGCGGAACGCCGTGACGCCCGACAGGGGGCTCGGCATGGGCTGTAGGCTGCCGTCGCTCTTTCACTGCACAGTAAAAATTGACATTCGGCTGAATTTTCGGTAGAGTTCGCATATTTACTGAACAGTGAACAAGGCTCCGCGCTGCATGTTTGAGTCCACCCTGCCTGAACGAGAGTTGATCGCGCGCTTGGTTGACGCCCTGCGGGAGCTACCCGAGGTAGAGGCCGACCTCGCCCAGGAGCCAGCCGCCCAGCACAGCGATCGCGGGTACGACGCCCAGGTCGATTTGCGCGTTGCTGGGAAGCCCTTCGTCCTGTTGCTTGAAGCCAAGAAGGTCGTCTTTCCGCGAGATGCCCGCCAAGTAATCTGGCAACTCCGGGCGGCGAGCCACGGGAGGCCCACCGGGCAGCGGGAGAACCCCTTGCCACTCCTCGTCGCCGAGTCCATCTCTCCCGGCGCGAAGGAACTGCTCAGAAGCGAGCGCGTCGGCTACTACGACAGCGGCGGCAGCCTGTACCTACCCGCCCCCGGTGCGTACCTCTATATCGACAAGCCGCCCCCCAAAGCCCTGGCGAAATCGGTGCGGACGCTGTTCACCGGGCGACGTGCCCAGGTGCTTCACGCCCTGCTGGTACGGCATCAGAAGTGGTTCGGCGTCACCGAGTTGGCGCAGCAGGCGACGGTGTCGCCCGCCACCGCCTCCCAAGTGCTGACCGAACTGGAGCGCTTCGACTGGCTGGTGGTGCGTGGGCAAGGCCCGGGCAAGGAGCGCCACCTTCGCGAGCCGGCGGCCTTGCTGGACGCATGGGCCAAGCAGCTCGTCACCATCCGTCCGTCACCTGTGCGGCGGTACTACGTGCCGGGCACGAAGGCAGACACGCTGGCGACGCGAATCGGCCAGGTTTTCGACGCGCACGAGGTCCAGTACGCGATCAGCCACGAAGCCGCCGCGCAGCGCTATGCGCCGTTCATTTCTCATGTCTCCCAAGTGCGGGTGCGCGTGCTGATCGGCGGGAACGCCGATGCGGCGATCGGTGACCTGGACGCACGTGTCGTCAATGAGGGCGCCAATTTGGGGGTCATCGAAGCCAAGTCGTCAGGCGAACTGCTGTTCCGCGAGCAGATCGACGGCCTATGGCTGGCCAGCCCAATCCAGATCTATCTCGACCTGCTGCGTGGCGAAGGCCGCTCCAAGGAAATGGCCGAGCACTTCCGCAAAGAAAGGATCGGCTTCTGATGGCCAAGCCCGCAACGCTCGACGGCTACAGCGACCAGTACACCGTGGACTGCGAACGTGTCCTCGTGACGCTGCTGCGCGGTCTCGGACCGTGGAAGGATTCGGTCTACCTGGTCGGCGGGCTCACGCCGCGGTATCTCGTCGCCGCACGGCCGCCCGCGGTGCCGGCGCACGCCGGCACGCTGGATGTGGACATCGTGATCGACCTGCAAATCCTGGCCGACACCGAGGCCTATCACACGCTGGAGGATAACCTCAAGAAGATGGGCTTCGAGCGTGCCGAGAACGAAGCCGGGAAGAAGCTCTCGTGGCGTTGGCAGACGCGCACCGAGCATGGTGCGCTGATGGTGCTGGAACTGCTGGCGGATGCGCCGGACCTCGTTGGCGGCAAGGTACAACCGCTGCCGACCGAAGGGACGATCTCGGCCCTGAACATCCCGCACTCGTCCATCGTCTTCGACCTGTACCAAGTCACCGAGATCCAGGCCGAACTGCTGGGCGGCAACGGCATCGCCACCGAGAAGATCAAGCACGCCAATCTCGTCAGCTTCACCTGCTTGAAGTCCTTCGCGTTCGATCAGCGCTTCGAGCGCAAGGATGCGCATGATCTGATCTACTGTATCGAGCACGCGCCCGAGGGCATGGCCGCCGTGGCCGAAGCCTTCCGCAACGAGCGGCGCGGCAAGCACGGTGCCGTCATCGAGGCCTCGCTGGTGATCCTGCGCAGCCGTTTCACGGGCGACGAGAAAACCGAGGGCTATCGCAAGGATGGCCCCGTATCGGTCGCCAGGTTCGAGCTCGGTGAAAGCGACGAGCCAGATCTGCGCGAAGCACAGGCACTGCGGCAGCGGCAGGCCAGTGACGTGATAGAGCAACTGCTGGCCAGGATCGATCAAGGGTCAGCGACATGAGCTTTCCCGCTGACATCAAAGGCTGTATGAAGGACTGCATCCTGTCCCTGTTCTGGCCACGCAAGGATATCGTGGGCTTCTTCGAGAAGCACGGATGCACGAAGGCGGAGATCGCGCCTTTGCAGCTCGAGGGCGAGCATGCGCTCAAGCGGCATGAAGTGGTCGATGCCCTGTTCTCCGCACTCGCAGCACGTTCTGAAAACGGCCTTGGCCCGTTCCGGGCGATGCTGCAATCGCTACTAAGCTGGTCGCATTTCGACCCGTACTACTTCGACAAGCTACGCAAGCTGGACCGCAGCACAGCCAACAAGAATCTGGAGCATCTCCGCCAACTGCAGGAAATTCGAGACGCCAAGATCAAGGCCGATCGCGAGCGCAGAGCTGCACAGGATGCAGCTCGCCAGCAACCCACGGCGTCGCTCGATCAACTACGCGCCGAATACCTCGATCTCCTCGCCGACAAGACCTCACGGCAGCAGCGCGGGTACGCGCTGGAACGGATCTTGGCCGAGTTGTCACGCCTCTCTCATCTGGAAACCACCGAGGCTTTCCGCGTAAACGGAGAGCAGGTCGATGGCGCAGTGAAGTTCGACGGGGAACACTATCTGATTGAAGCGAAGTGGCAGGAACGGTCTGCAAGCAACGAGCCCGTCTACCAGTTTGCCGGCAAAGTGGCGGGCAAACTATACGGACGCGGCCTGTTCATTTCAGTGAATGGCTTTAGTTCAGAGGTTATTCGTAGCCTCGTAATGGGCAAGGAACTTCAAACGCTATTCATCGACGGCGAGGATCTGATCTTGGTACTGGAAGGGCACCTGAGTTTGCGGGAGATGATCGATCACAAAGTCAAGGCGGCACAAACCAAAGGGCTCATCTACGTCCATCCCATATCCGGTGCCGAGAAGAAGCTCTGAGATGCAGGCGATCGCTATGTCACCCAAGAACCTGTCAAAGATCCACTGGAATCAAGAATGAGCAGCCTCGCCTCCAGCTATAGGGGCTATGCCGATCTAGCCAAAGCCCAAGCCGAAGGTGAGGACTACAGAGTGCTTGTGCGTCCGGTCGCTGCGTCGTCAATCGCTGTCATTGCGCCACATGGAGGAAGGATTGAGCAGTACACGTCGGACATCGCCTGCGGCGTTGCTGGAGGAGACTTCAATCTCTACTCCTTTGAAGGAATTAGGCAGTCCGGCAACTATTCAACGTTGCACCTGACAAGCCATCGGTTCGACGAACCGCGTTGTTTGGAACTCCTGTCCAAGTGCGATTACGTCGTTGCGATTCACGGATGCGGCGGCGATGATCAACGAGTTCTCCTCGGCGGGCTTGATGGACCTTTGAAGCTGGCGATCAGAGAAGCGATGCATGGGATCGGAGTCGATGCCCAAAGCGAGGATCACCCGTTTCCCGCCACAGACCCGAAGAACATTTGCAATCGGGGACGACGCGGCATCGGTGTGCAGCTCGAACTGACAATAGGACTCAGGCTGCACGGACCACGCGACGTGATATGCAAGGCGATCCGCTCGTTGCTGATGGCGTTGCCGAACGCGGACCGAGGAAGAGGACAAGGGAAATGATCCTGACCGACAACGAAACCAAAGTCGACCTGCTGAACAACGAGGCCATCGCTGCCACGATCGTCGGGCTGCTTCGTGCCAAGCCCGATCATCCGGTGACGATCGGCGTGCACGGCGACTGGGGGGCGGGCAAGTCCAGCGTGCTCGAAATGATCGAGGCGGGCTTTGCAGACAAGAACGATGTCCTGTGCCTCAAATTCAATGGGTGGCGTTTTCAAGGCTTTGAGGACGCGAAGATAGCCCTGATCGAAGGGATCGTCACGGGCCTGGTCGAGAAACGACCAGCGTTGAACAAGGCGGCTGTGGCCGTCAAGGATGTCTTCCGCCGCATCGACTGGCTGAAGGTCGCCAAGAGAGCCGGTGGTTTGGCCTTGACCGCCTTCACGGGTATCCCGACGCCCGAGCAAATCGGAGCCGTCGTCGGCTCGCTCGAAGCGCTGGTGGCAGACCCCGCCAAGCTCGTGACAAAAGAGAACATCTCGACGGCCATCGATGAGGCCAAGGCCCTGCTGAAGCCGGACGAGTCCAAGAATGTGCCGGAGGAAGTGGAGGCGTTCCGCAAGGCGTTCGACCAGCTCTTGAAAGACGCAGGCATCAACCAGCTCGTTGTCCTGATCGATGACCTCGACCGTTGCCTGCCCGACACCGCCATTGAAACGCTCGAAGCCATCCGGCTGTTCGTGTTCACTGCGCGGACGGCGTTCGTCGTCGCGGCCGACGAGGCGATGATCGAGTACGCGGTGCGCAAACACTTCCCCGATCTGCCAGACAGCACCGGCCCGCGCGACTACGCCCGCAACTATCTCGAAAAGCTCATCCAGGTTCCGTTCCGTATCCCGGCCTTGGGAGAGGCCGAGACGCGGATCTACGTCACGCTGTTGCTAACCGGCGCCGAGATCGGCGAGAACGACGCAGACTATGGGAAGCTGATCGCCGTCGCTAGGGAAAAGCTGAAGCGGCCTTGGACCAGCGGCGGTCTGGACGTAGCGACTGTCAAGGCGACACTCGGTAAGCAGGCCGAGAAGGCGAACAATGCGCTTGCGCTCAGCGACCAGATCGGTCCCATCCTGGCTAGCGGTACGAAGGGCAACCCGAGACAGATCAAGCGCTTTCTCAACACGCTTTTGTTGCGCGAGCGCACCGCGATCGCACGCGGTTTCGGCGACGACATCAAGCTCCCCGTGCTTGCGAAGCTCATGCTCGCGGAACGCTTCATCCCGAGGTTGTTCGAGCAGATCGCGTTCGTTGCGGCGGTCCATCCGCAAGGGCTGTGCGAAGACCTGGAAGCGCTGGAAACGGGTTTGGCGACGGCTGGTGACAAAGAGAGTGAGCCCAAGGGGCATAAGACCAGCGAGCCCCCGCCCGCACCCGACAGCGCCGTGTTGACCGAGTGGAAGTCGCTGGAGACGGTGCGCGACTGGGCGCACCTTTCGCCGAAGCTGTCGGGGCTCGATCTGCGCCCCTACCTGTTCGTGACAAAGGACAAGAAGGACTACTTCGGCCCGGTGTCTGTGTTGGGTCACTTGGCTGGCGTGGTGGAGAAGCTGTTCGGGGGCAAGATGACCGTCCAAGGCTACGACGCCGAGTTGAAGCAGCTCGTGCAGCCCGAAGCCGAGAAGGTGTTTGAGGCCGTGCGCAGCAAGATCATGAGCACGGGAGCCTTCGACACCAGGCCGGCGGGTGTCGAAGGCCTTGTTGTCCTCGTGAAGGCCCAGCCCGGCCTTCAGACCCACTTGATGGATTTCCTGGAGGCACTGCCAAGCGGCAAGTGCGGGCCTTGGGCGGTCAGCGGCTGGCAGGGTGTCATCAAAGACACCGAATGCGCCACGCGCCTGACGAAGCTGCTGGGAGACTGGGGCAAGGTCACCAACAACCCCGGCCTCAAGGCAAGCGCCGAAGCAGTGCTCAGGGATCTGAAGGGAGGCCGTTGATGGGAACCTCGACAGCTTACGGCGGCCCTGGCGGCGGAACACCGCTTGTTCCTTCATGGCTGGGCGACGCCGGTGGCGGTGACGCTCCTACTGCCCCTCCGGGCAATGGGGCAGGTCCAGACGGCCAGGCGCCCGCGGATGGTACTGCGCCACCGGTGCCGCCGAACCGCCCGCCCATTCCCCGGACTGCGGACCCGCAACGCTTCGCCGGTGCTCGCTCTAACCTCACACGATTCGCGGGCTCCGGCGGTAGCGACCGGGCCAGCCTGGGCCGCGCCGTCTCAAAGTACGTCTCGACGTCCGCCGGGGGCGCGCGCCAAGCTGCCCAACGCATGGGCGCCTCTCGGGGTTCCGGCGCGCGGCTCCTCGGCTTCCTGACCGATGCGCAAACGCGGGGTGTGCGCGAGGCGTTGCGAGCGCTGGACCTGGAATCGTTAGCGGGTCGCCCGATCACCGAAATTTTCGTGGGCCTGGCCGACTACATTTGTCCGGGCGCGGGAACGGTCGATGAAGGCATCGCCCGCGAGGCCTACATCGAAACCATCGTTGAACTGGCGAGCGAAGGTCTCACCGACCTTGCCACGTTCACCCCGGATCAGATGCAGACGGTTTTCGAGCTGTATGCCACCCATGCGATCGAGGCGCGCATCTGCAACGACATTGGCACCAAGGCCGTGACCATGCCAGCGGACGCGCAGGCTGCACACCGCGTCGAACAGCAGTTGCGCGACTTCATCCGAGGCGGGGTAAGCGACGCGGTCACTCGTGCCAGGACAGAGACACCCAATCTCACGCCCGAACGAATTCAGGGCTTCGTGGACGCCATGTACGAGTCCGCATTCGCGATCTTGCAGACCTTGGGTGATGCGGAGGCCAATCAATGAAGCGGCAACTCCTGGCTGGCCGTTTCGGCCCTGACGACCACGTTGATGTAACGGTAGGCGCCGATGAGCAGCGAACCTACCTGCAATTGGTCATCGGCGAAAAGTCCTTGGACCACGGTCTCGGTGGCGCGCTCACCAGCCTGAAGAAGATCGGCGTATTCCCCTCGGAGATCGGCATTGACCTGCTGGTGCTGGCAGCTCATGTCCATGCGGCCGACACACGCATCTCTCGTGCCGATCAGTCACAGGATTCGTGGACGCGCGAAATACGGCTGGTTGTTCCAGTCAGCGATCCAGCTCGCTGGAGCGCAGCAGCACCGACGCTGAAGAGGTCGCTTGACTTCTTGACAGGCGATCGCTGGACGATTGGCTTCAGAGCACGTCCGGCTCGCTTCGCGACGATCGCCCAGGCAGTTCCTCCGAGCCTGATCGCTCTCCCCTTTGATTCCGTCAGCCTGTTTTCCGGAGGACTGGACAGCCTGATTGGCGCCATCGACCTGTTGGAGGATGGTGCCACGCCGTTACTGATCAGTCACTTTGGCGAAGGTTCAATCAGCGACGCGCAAGGCAAATTGTTCACGGGTTTGAGAAAGCAGTATGCCAAGTCGTCTTTCGAGCGGCTGCGTGTCGGCATGACCTTCAAGAAAGGCTTGGTGGCCGACGTTGGCTCGGAAGACAGCACGCGCGGCAGGTCGTTCCTGTTCTTCGCACTCGGCGTGTTCGCGGGCACTGGGCTGGGGCACCGCTTTGTACTGCGCGTACCCGAGAATGGTCTGATCGCTCTGAACGTGCCATTGGACCCTTTGCGGCTGGGCTCGAACAGCACTCGAACTACGCATCCTTACTACATGGCAAGGTGGAACGACCTACTCGGCGAACTCGGCATCAACGGAGAAGTTCAGAATCCGTACTGGGACAAGACGAAGGGCGAGATGGCCGCAGCCTGCCGCAACCCAGCCCTCTTGAAGAAGCTGGCGCCAGATTCGTTGTCGTGCTCGTCCCCCGCCAAAGCCCGATGGCTAGGGCATGGCATCGAGCACTGCGGCTACTGTCTGCCATGTCTGATCCGCCGCGCAGCGTTGGAGGCAGCATGGGGTACGGGAAGCGATCCGACGACGTACACCGTATCCGACCTTCACGCCCAGCCGTTGAATACGCGCCAAGCGACCGGAGTACAGGTCAGGTCGTTTCAGTACGCGATCGAGCGCTTAAGGGAGAAACCGCAGCTCGCAAACCTCTTGATTCACAAACCGGGCTCGCTTGCTGACGAAGCCGAGCATCTGGATGAGCTTGCCGATGTCTATCGGCGCGGCCTTGGCGAAGTTGCGCGGCTCATTGATGGCACCGAGGCGAAACCGAGTTGACGAGGATGCGTGCATGATCTCTTCAACCGGCCTCGTGGACTTCCACTGCCACCTCGATCTCTACCCGGACCATGCCGTGGCAGTTCGGGACGCGGAGGCGGCCGGCGTGTTCACGCTGGCGGTGACGACAACACCGCTCGCCTGGCCTCGCAATCACGAACTCGCGCAGCGAACGAAGCATGTTCGAGCGGCACTGGGGCTGCATCCGCAGTTGGTCGCGGAGCGTGAAAACGAAATCGAATTGTGGGATCGATACCTTGCGGAGACGCGCTACATCGGTGAGGTCGGATTGGACGCTGGCCCCCGGTTCTTCAAGTCACTCGATGCGCAGAAGCGCGTATTCCAGCATGTGTTGCAGCGCTGCGCTCAGGCCCGTGGGAAAGTGATCACCGTCCACAGCATCAGGTCAGCCAAGGCGGTACTTGATCTTGTCGAGACGCATCTGCCACCCGAGCGCGGCAAGATCGTTCTTCATTGGTTCACCGGGACAAAGAGCGAGGCGAAGCGTGCGCTGGAGTTGGGCTGCTACTTCTCGATCAACGCAGGAATGCTTGGCAATGAGAAACACGCGCCAATGATGCAGACCATCCCGCTGGATCGGATGCTGACGGAAACCGACGGTCCCTTCACTCGCGCCGGCGACAGACCCTCGCAGCCGGCCGATGTAGCGGGCGTAGTGGAGTCGCTGGGCCGTTTGCATGGGCTGCCTGCGACCAATGTGGCCAACCTCGTTCGCGACAACCTACGCGCTTTGCTCGGGTAGTTGGAGATCAATGGAGTAGTGGTGGCCGGCCGAACCACGTGTGCTCTCGGAAGCCAATTGTCGTGACACCGACACGACAATCTTGGCTGCCGACCGACTCACGAAACAGGCCGCAGGAGGACATCATCGGTGTATCTGGCACAACTGAGAATATCCAACTTCAGGAAACTACAGAAAGTTGATCTGAGCTTCCAGCCTGGACTGAACGTTCTGGTCGGCTCTAACAACGTCGGCAAGACCGCTGTCGTCGATGCACTGCGTGCGCTGCTTGCGGGGCATGATGAGCCGTACCCGCGCCTCGACAGCGAGGATATGCACCGGCCCAAGGGCAGTGCTCCGGCGGGCGACATCGAGTTCCAGTACGTCTTTCGTGATTTGGACCCGGATGACGAGGCCGACTTCCTGGCAGCGCTGAAGCCCGACGCACTCGGCAAGCTCGAAGCGCATATCACCATCCGCTACTCGGAAGCCGACAAGACGGGAAGGCTGCGTGCCAAGCGCTGGTGTGGCGACCACGAGGACATGGGCTTGACCGCAGACATGATGGAGAACTTGCGCGGTGTCTATCTGCCACCGCTGCGGGACGCTTCGCAAGGACTCAAGCCCAGTCGCACCAGCCAATTGGCCCGGTTGTTTCAGCTCCTGGCTGACGACGCGGGACGTGATGGCATCAACGACGCGCTGAAGAAGCTCGACGAGGAGTTGAAGAAGCACGAGCCTGTCGTCAACACTCACACAGCCATCAAGAACCGGCACGGCACGATGCTTGGGCCGCAGCTTGCCCAAATTCTGGATCTTGGCCTGAGCGGTAGCGACTTTCAGCGGCTGGCGTCGCGCCTGTCGCTGGTGGTGGACACGTTCGAGATTGAGCAGAACGGGCTTGGCTTCAACAACTTGATCTTCATGGCCGTCGTGCTCAGTGAGCTGGCCAAGAACCCGGAAGCAAGCTATCGAGGCCTGATCATCGAGGAGCCGGAGGCGCACCTGCACCCGCAACTTCAGGCGGTACTGCTGGACTATCTGGGGACTATCAAGGCCGTCGAGGGCGAGAAGCCTGTCCAGTTGTTCGTTACAAGCCACTCCCCCAACTTCGCCAGCATCGCCGATCTCGACAGCCTTGCCTGCCTGGTCGATACGGGGAGCTCCGTGGAGACATTCTTTCCGCGTACGATCGCCTTCGGCAAGGGGAAGCGAGAGAAGCTGGAACGTTACCTCGACGTGACCCGTGCCGAGTTGTTCTTTGCCCGCCGTGTGATCTTCGTCGAAGGCGCGGCCGAGTTGATGCTGGTGAGCGTGTTGGCGGAGAAGTGCGGGCATAGGCTGCGCGAACACGGCGTCAGCCTGATCAGCGTCGAAGGATTGAACTTCGACTCGTTCCTGCCGCTGTTCGGCGAAAAGGCACTAAAGATCCCGGTCGCTGTCATAACAGACGCGGACCCGGTCGGCGAACCCGACGGCGACGGAGAACCGCAGGCGGCCTACCCCGCGCCCGGTACTGCTGTGAAGGTGTCGGACAACACCGCCAAGATGAAGGAAGGCGAGGATGCCTTCGTCAAGGTATTCCACGGTCTCAAGACATTCGAATACGACTTGGCCCTGCATGCCGACAACCGTGTCGCGATGCTGGCGGCTCTCAAGGAACTGCACCCGAAGATCGGCGAAACCGTCGCAGTAGCGGTCGAAGCCGCGGAAGGCGATGCGGCCAAGGCGCGCGCCCTTTTCAGCGGCATGTTTGAGCGCCCGCAAAACAACGTGCAGAAAGGCCGCTTCGGCCAGGCACTCGCGCAGGTGATTGCCGATGGCGCCGCGTGCGTAGTGCCGGACTACATCCGCGAGGCAATCACCCACGCCTGCCAAGTCAAGGAGCCCGAGTAGTGGCCCAGCCGTCCGAAGAGCAGTTGCAGGTCATCGGCGCACCAATCGCACCGATGTCCGTAGTTGCCTGCGCTGGCAGCGGCAAAACGTTCACCGCCGTACGCCGGCTGGCGCAGATGCGCCGACAACTCGGTGACAACCGCGGTCGCGTCGCTCTCCTGTCATTTTCCAATGTCGCCGTGGATACCTTTCGGCGCGAATACCAGAATCTGGTCCAGAAGGTGCCCTCCAGCGTCGCCCACGGCCGCGTCGAGATCGACACGCTAGACACCTTCATCACCGGCAACGTGCTGCGCCCACACGCGTATCGCACGATGAGTGCGCAGCAGGCCGCATTCCTTGTGATGGGCGGGGAAGCATTCCTGGGCGGCTTCAGGTTCCAGACGAACACGTATCCTCGCGAGATCACGCAGATGCAAGTTGGCATCGACAACAACGGTGTCCATTTCTGCTACGCGGACAACGACCGGACGCTTAGGCTGGATACCGCGCAAGCGACGCGCCTAGTGCATCGTCTTGGACAGGTAGGTGCCTATACACACAACCTCGGGCGCTACTGGTGCTACCGCACCCTGGCAGAACAGCCCGGCATCCTGCGCGCCCTTGTCCGCCGCTATCCGCATATTCTGATCGACGAAGCGCAGGACATCGGTACGGCTCATCAGGCCATCATTGAGCAGCTTGTCGGTGCGGGCTGCCAGGTCTCGTTGATCGGTGATCCAAACCAAGGCATCTACGAGTTCGCCGGTGCCAATGGGGCATTCCTGACACGGTACGGTCAGCGGGAAGGTGTCAACAGTCTCCACCTGACCAGGAACTTCCGGTCTGTGCCAGCGATTTTGGATTTGGCCAATCGGCTGTCAACGCGAGCAGACACCGCGGACAGGTTAGTGCCCGATACGACGCATGGCGCTTTCTTCGTGTCCTACCGGAACGCCGAACGCGAGAACCTCATCGCCGCTTTCCAGGCGGCGGTGCTGGCGGCCGACCTGAAGCTGGAACGCTCAGCCGTGCTGTGCCGCGCCCGGGACATGGCCAACAAGCTCGGCGGCAACGAAGGGGCGCCAGGCCAGGGAACCGTCAAGGCTCTTGCACAGGCCGCCATCCTGCGCGACCGGCACCAGGACTATCTCGGCGCGTTCAAGCTGGTGGCTTCCGGCATCGTCGGTCTACTTGCCAACCCGCCGCAAGGACTGGTGGCAAGGATCACGCAGCCTGCGCGCTATCCGGGTGATCGAATGCTGCGACGGCTCGTTTGGGCATTCACGCGCAATCCGGATTCGGGGCTACCGGCCGCGACATTGACCGGGGACACGCAGTGGCATCCGCTGCTGTTGGAACGGACGAGGACATTGCTGGCACAAATCGCACAAGACCACGGCTTGGCGAGCACCAGCAACCTGGGCAACAAGCTCGCAAAAAGGGGGTTGTCCAATGCCCCGCTGATCACCGCCGCTGACTTGGCAGCGAACGACGACGCACCGCGCATCCGAGTGGACACAGTCCATCAGGCGAAGGGCGAAAGCCTTGATGCTGTGCTGTACTTGGCGAACCGGGAACACGCCAATGCGCTGCTGGCCGGCGTAGACACCGAAGTCGGGCGCATCGGCTATGTTGCCGTGACTCGCGCCCGCAATCTGCTGTGGCTCGGTGTACCGGCCAATGCGCTGGAGGAATTGAGACCCGTCTTGCTTGAACGGGGGTTTCAGGAAGCCGGCGCAGCGATAGCCCCAGCGTAGCAGCCGTCAGGCCGCTCGCAAGTCGCTCGAACTCCGAGACAGCGTCTCGGAAATCCTGATGCCTATGGTAAGGCAGGGATTGAAGCCGGATCGCCCAGCAGCGCCGACGGCGCTGCGGACGACGCAAATCCCTGGTGCCTGGTCATGCCGTCGCTTCGGCAGGCTCCTGCTTGGCGCCGGTGATTGCCTTGCGCCGACTCGCCACCAGTTCGGCGGCCTCCCGGACCGGCTTGTCCTCGGTGTGGACATAGCGCATGAACATCACCACGGTCTTGTGCGCCGTAAGTGCCATGCCGACCTTGACCGGAATGCCCGAGTTCGCAATGTCGGTCGCCGAGCGGTGTCGAATGCCGTGCGTCCCCACGTGCGTTGCCCCCGCAGCTTTGAGCGCACGGCTCCAGCCGCCGTAATACTCGCCTGTGGTCAGGTGTTGTCCCGGATGGCGCGGCGACGGTAGCACATAGCGAGCGCCTTCTTCGTGCGGCGCTGTCGAAAGCAGCCGGTAGGCTTCCTCGCTCATGGGCTTGGACATGCCGCCGGTCTTGCTATCAGGCCAGACGACCCGCCGGTTCTCCAGATCGACCCATTCCCATTCGAGCGAGACGATTTCGCCACGGCGGCCAGCGAACTCGAACTGCAGGCGGATCGCCAACGGGACCACGTAGTTCTCCAGCCCTTCGGCCTCGATCTTGTCGAGCTGTCGGAACAGCTTGCCCATGTCCTCGTCGCTGATGAGATGGGTGGACTTGCCAGCCGGAAACAACTGGATATGCCGGCAGGGGTTGCTGCCATCAGGCCGGTAGCCCCACACCTCGGCCAGATTGAACATCTTGCGCAAGATGCTGAACGCCTTGTTCGCCTCGGTGGGCTTGTACGAAAACTTTTCCATCAGCCCGGCAATGTCGGGGCGCTTCACGTCCTGGACCTTCTTGCGGCCCAGCAGCGGGATGATGCAGCGGTCGATGACACGTTGATAGCCGACCTGGGTGCTGGGCTTGTTGCGCTTCTTGGAGTGATCCTCCATGAACTTCTTGCACAGCTCCTCGACGGTAGGTGCTTTGCGCGCTTCGGCCTTGGCTGCGCCGGGATCACCGCCCCGACGTACCTGAGCCAGCCACTCCTGTGCCAAGGATCGGGCCTGTTCGACGGTCAGCTCTCCGTACTGACCGAGCGCGGGCTTGCGGCGCTCGCCGGCGTTCGTCCGGTACTGGAGCATGAACACCTTGCGACCCGATGGGGTAATCTTGCACAAGAAGCCGGGCACCAACGTGTCCCGGAGTTCGACGGCCTGCGCCTGGGGTTGTGCCGCATCGACAGCGGACTTGGTGAGCTTGATCTTTGCCATGATGACTCCTCGGAGAGACCCGGTTCCCAGGAGCCTTCTAGGGGCCAACAGAAGGGAAGTCGGGTCAAGTTTCGGAAAGCACCGGCATATGTTGAATTCGCCTAAGTCCTTGATAAACCTGCTGTATCTGGCTGTGGCGTAGTCCAGCGAAGTCCGGTGCTGGAGTCATCCTGAAATGAAAAACCCGCCACGTCGGCGGGTCGGTGTGCAAGATGTTCCGGTTGCGCGCTAACCCACCCTGTCCGTAATGGTGGGAATAATCTCGATGGAAATAATGGCGCGCGCGGAAATCATGCGGCGCAAGCAGGCTCCCGCCGCCCGCCGCCATCAAGGGCCGGCTCCCGCAAGCAAGCGCCGAAGGAACCGGCCGCGATCCGCTACCATGGCGGGCCGGCTCCCGCGCGGGCCTCGCCCACATCCGGCAACCGCGCCCGAGCCGCCTCCCCGGAACCGTCCCAGGAGCCGACCCGCCCCATGCCCTCTTCGCCGATCGTCCTGCGCCTGGCCGGCAGCCAGGACGCCGAACTCATCGCCCGCATGCACGCCGACAGCTGGGCCGCGACTTACCGCGGCCTGCTGCCCGACGGATTCCTGGACACCGGGCTGGCCGACGAACGCCGGGTGCACTGGCAGAGCCGGATGCGCGAAGCCGTGCCGCAAGCGGTGTACATCGCCGAGCGGGGCGGCGAACCCATCGGCTTCGCGTGCGTGCGCGACGAAGGCGATCCGCGCGGCGTGCTGCTCGACAATCTGCACGTCCTCGGCCCGTTCCAGGGCGCCGGCGCGGGCAGGATGCTGGTGGAACAGGCCGCCCGGTGGGCCCGGGCGCGCGGCGCAAAACAGCTCTACCTGTACGCCATCGAAGGCAACCGGCGCGCCATCGGCTTCTACGAACGGCAGGGCTGGCGCCTCGCCGCCACCGAGGAAGACGAACTGGGCGGCCTGCGCGTGCAGGCGCGCCGCTATGTACGGCCGGTCTGACGCGGCGCGCCGCGTGCCTAGCGCCGGGGTTCGCCGGCGGGCGTTTCGGGCGCCAGCAGCAGCGTCGATCAGTGCGCGTCCAGGCCGCCGGCAGCGGGGCCGGCAACACGCGCTCGTTATCCAGGAGCGCCTCCACCGCACGGTCGATCAGCGTCAGCCCCCGGGCGTCAGCTGCACCAGCATGCTGCGCGCGTCCCGCTGGTTCGGCACGCGCCCGACCAGGTCCGCGCTTTCCAGCCGCTTGAGCCGGTGTGTCATGGTGCCGGACGTCACCATCAGCGCCGAGAACAGCGCCGTGGGACTCAACCTGCACGGCGCGCCCGAGCGCCGCAGCGTGGCCGCAGAAACCCCGCCGCCCATTGGCCGACGTGCTGCGCATCGCCTGAAGCGCACGCCGCGGCGCGCATGCCCGATTCCGCCGTCGGTGATAAATTTGCCGATGTCAGGGCCTGCGGCGCCGACCGGCGGGGCCCTCGCCACCCGGAGAGAGACACCATGCGCTACCAGGGAAGCTGCCACTGCGGACGGATCGCCTTCGAAGTCGAAGGCGAACTGGCCCAGGTCATGGACTGCAACTGTTCCATCTGCACGCGGATGGGCTCGCTGCATTGGTTCGTGCCGCGCGACCGGCTGCGCCTGTCCACCCCCGAAGACCAGCTGGCTACCTATGCCTTTGGCAAGCAGCGCATCCAGCACCGCTTCTGCCCCGTCTGCGGCATCCATCCCTACGGCGAGGGCGTCGATCCCGCCGGCAACCGCATGGCGGCCGTCAACGCGCGCTGCCTCGAAGGCGTGGACCTGCAGTCGCTTGACGTCCGGCCTGTCGACGGCCGGTCCTTCTAGCGTCGACGCCTAGCGCGGGCCGGCGGGCGGCGCSCTGGCGTTCTGGTCGGCCAAGGCGATTCGCGAGCAGTACCTGAAGAACCCCGGTCCGCTGGTCAGGGCTTGAGGAGGACGCGTCATGATGAAGCC
>NZ_LHSJ01000010.1:0-72245 GCF_001270295.1 Achromobacter sp. DMS1
ACGCCGCGCGCCGCCAGCAGCTCGCCCGGTCGGGCGGCGTGAGCGGCGAGGAAATCCTGCACGCCCAGGCCGCGCTGAAGAGCGCACAATGCCGGGCTGGCGCAGGCCAAGCGCCCTGGCCGCCGCGCGCGCCAAGCTCGCCACCAACGAGGCGCTGACGCGCGGCACCTCCGTCGAGAACCATCCCGACGTGCGCGAGGCCGCGGCTGGCCTGCGCAACGCCTGGCTGGCGAACTCGCGCACCGTACTGCCCGCTCCCGTCGCAGGCGTGGTGGCGCGCCGCAGCCGCCACCTCGGGCAGCGCGTGGCGCCCGGCACGCCCCTCATGACGGTGGTGCCCCTGGACCAGGTCTGGGTCGAGGCGAACTTCAAGGAAGGCCAGTTGCGCAAGATGCGCGTCGGCCAGCCCGTCACCATGACGGCCGACCTGTACGGCAGCTCGGTCACCTACCACGGCACTGTGGCCGGCCTGGACGCCGGCACCGGCAGCGCCTTCGCCCTGTTGCCGGCCCAAAATGCCACGGGCAACTGGATCAAGGTGGTGCAGCGCGTGCCGGTGCGCATCGCGCTGGACCCCGAAGACCTGAAGAAGCACCCCTTGCGGGTGGGCCTGTCGATGGACGTCGAGGTGAATGTCGGCAAGGACGAAGGCGAGCCCCTGACCGCGGCTGGCCGCAAGGAGCCGGTATGGTCCACGCGCGCCTTCGAGCCGCCGCACGACGAAATCGACGCCCTGGTCAACAAGATCATCCAGGACAACCTGGCCACGGACGACACGGCGGTCGCCCGCGCCAACGGCTGAGGACATTTCCATGAGCACCAGCGCGCAGGCCACGGCGGCTCCCAAGCCGCCCGCCCAGCCGCCCGGCACCTACCCGCCGCTGGAGGGCGCGACCCGCATCATCGGGTCGGTGGCGCTGTCCACGGCGGTCTTCATGAATGTGCTGGACACGTCGATCGCCAACGTGTCCATTCCCACTATCTCGGGCGACCTGGGCGTAAGCACCAGCCAGGGCACCTGGGTCATTACCTCCTTCGCCGTGGCCAACGCCATCACGGTGCCGCTGACGGGCTGGCTCACGCAACGCTTCGGGCAGGTGCGGCTGTTCCTGATGTCCACCTTGCTGTTCGTGCTGGCATCGTGGCTGTGCGGCTTCTCGCCCTCGCTGGAAGCCCTGATCGCATTCCGCGTGCTGCAGGGCGCCGTGGCCGGCCCCATGATCCCGCTCTCGCAGGCGCTGATGCTGGCGAGCTTTCCCAAGGCCAAGGCCGGCATGGCGCTCGCGGTGTGGTCGATGACCACGCTGGTCGCGCCGGTGGCCGGCCCTTTGCTGGGGGGCTGGATTTCCGACAATTACACCTGGCCGTGGATCTTCTACATCAACGTGCCGGTGGGCCTGCTGGCCGCCTGGATCAGCTGGCGCATCTACGGCGAGCGCGAATCCGTCACGCGCAAGCTGCCCATCGACAAAGTGGGCCTGGCGCTGTTGGTGGTCTGGGTGGGCGCGCTGCAGATCATGCTCGACAAGGGCAAGGAACTGGACTGGTTCGCCAGCCCCACCATCATCCTGCTGGCCTGCCTGGCTTTCGTGGCCTTCGTCTTCTTCCTAATATGGGAACTCACGGACGCGCATCCGGTGGTCGACCTGAGGCTTTTCAAGGAACGCAATTTCTCGGTGGGCGCCATCACGCTGGCCGTGGCCTATGGCGTGTTCTTCGGCAACGTAGTGCTGTTGCCGCTCTGGCTGCAGAGCAACATGGGCTATACCGCGACCTACGCCGGCCTGGTAACGGCTCCCGTGGGCTTCCTGGCCATCCTGCTCACGCCCATCGTCGGCAAGATGCTGGCCACGCGCGATCCGCGCCAGCTGGTTACGGTGGCCTTCATGATCTTCGCGCTGGTCTGCTTCATGCGCTCGGGCTTCAATACCCAGACCGACGTGCGCACGCTGATGGTCCCGACCATCATCCAGGGCGCGGCCATGGCGGCGTTTTTCGTGCCGCTCACTTCCATTACGCTTTCCGGCATCGAGCCCTGGCGCATCCCGGCCGCCTCGGGGCTGTCGAACTTCCTGCGCCTTACCGCGGGCGCGTTCGGCACCTCGATCTCCACCACGCTCTGGGAAAACCGCGCCACCCTGCACCATGCGCAGCTCACCGAGGCCGCGCGGCCGGGCCAGCAGGCGTTCGACCAGACGCTGCAGACACTGAACGGGCTGGGCATGTCGCATCACCAGGCGCTCAGCACCATCGACGGCCTCATCAATGCCCAGGCGTTCACGATGTCGGCGGTGGACGTGTTCTACGCCTCCGCGATCATTTTCCTGCTGCTCACCGGCCTGGTCTGGCTGGCCGGCCCAAGTCGGCGCGCAGCGGCGGAGGCGGCGCGGCGGAAGCGGCCGCCGGGGCGCACTGAACGGGCTCCGCCGTTCCTCTCCCGCAAAAGGGCATCCTCTCGGGGATGCCCTTTTGCTTCGGGGCGCCAGCCCGCCTCAGTCCTTGAGGAAGGTCTGCCAGTCCAGCCTTTCCATGATGTCGCGCGGCAGCGCGCTGACGGGCGAGAGGTTGAACACCGACACGCCGCGCGCGCGCCACAGCTCCGACGCGAACCGGAACGAGGGCTCGATCAGGTTGGCGAACTTGCGGCCCAGCCGGCTGGTCTGCGGGTTTTTCTCTTCGTAGAAGCGCAGCCCGTTCTGGGTCGTCAGGTCGAGCCCGTGCACGTACGCCTTGCGCACGCCGTTGGACACCAGCACCTGCAGCGCCGCGTAGGCCACGGTGTCCGCATCGAAGATGCCCAGCGACACGTCGAAGCTGTAGCCCAGGCCGCGCTTGGCGTCCAGCAACTGCACGTCGGGCGTGGCCGCGGCCATGCGCTTGAGCACCGCCGGCGCGGCGGTGCGTTCGTAGGCGCGCGCGGAAATCAGCTCGATAATGCAGATGCGGCAGCGGATGTCTTCCTGCGGGATGCCCTGCATGATGTAGCGCAGCACTTCGGGCATCACGTACAGCGTCAGGTCGCGCGACACGATCTCCCGCACCAGGTCGATGCGGTTGCGCACGAAGTTCTGGTCGATGATGCAGTAGTACTTGAACGGCAGATCGAACTTGCGGGCCAGCGCGATCGCGCCGTTCACCCCCATGGCCACCTTGATGTCCATGCGGTCGTAGGGAATCTCGGCCACCGAGGGGCCGCTCAGGATGAGATGCACCTCCTGGTCGGCCGGATCGAACCCGGCGACAGGGGAGTAATCGGAAACGAGCGGCCAAAGGCCTTGTAGGCGCTGATCGCGCCGGTGTGGTCGCGCCAGATGCGCACGAACGGCCACAGGTGCTGGTTGTGCCGCTGGGTGCGCGAACGCAACAAGCGGAACAGCTTGCGCACAAAACGGTCGGCCCGTCCCCCGCCCACGCGGACGGGAGGAGAGGAAATTACAGAATCGTCCATCTAAACCTAGCTTTCGCCAGCAAAACGCGCACTCGCCCGTCAGGCGGCGGCAACCCGCGCGGCAATGGCGTCGCCCACTTCGGCGGTCGACGCGCTGCCCTTCATGTCGCGCGTGCGGAGCCCTTCGGCCAGCACCGCTTCGATGGCCCGGACCACCGCCGCGCTGGCGTCGGGATAACCCAGGAAATCGAGCATGAGCGCCCCGCTCCAGATCTGGCCGATGGGATTGGCGATCCCCTTGCCGTAGATGTCGGGCGCGAGCCATGCACGGGTTCGAACAAAGAAGGAAACTTGCGGTCCGGATTGAGGTTGGCCGACGGCGCGATGCCGATGGTGCCGGTGCATGCCGGCCCCAGATCCGACAGGATATCCCCGAACAGATTGGAAGCCACCACGACGTCGAACCAGTCGGGATGCTGCACGAAATGGGCGCAGAGAATATCGATGTGGTATTTGTCCCAGCGGACATCCGGATAGTTCCCCGCCATCTCGGCCACGCGCTCGTCCCACCACGGCATCGAAATCGAAATGCCGTTCGACTTGGTGGCGGCGGTGACGTGCTTGCCGCGCTTGCGGGCCAGTTCAAAGGCGAATTTCAGCACCCGGTCGGCGCCCACGCGCGTGAACACGCTTTCCTGGATGACCACTTCGCGCTCGGTGCCGGCGAACAGGCGCCCGCCGCTGTTGGAATACTCGCCCTCGGTATTCTCGCGGACGATGAAGAAGTCGATCTCGCCCGGCTGCCGGCCGGCCAGCGGCGACGGCACGCCCGGCATCAGGCGCACCGGCCGCAGGTTGATGTACTGGTCGAATTCGCGGCGGAACTTGAACAGCGACCCCCACAGGGCCTCGTGGTCGGGCACCGTCTCGGGCCAGCCGATGGCGCCGAAGAAAATGGCCTCGTGGCCGCCGATCTGCCGCTGCCAGTCGTCCGGCATCATCTTGCCGTGGCGCGCGTAGTAGTCGCAGCTCCAGTCGAAATGGTCCCACTGGAAATCGATGCCGAAACGGGCGGCCGCCGCATCGAGCACTTTCAGTCCCTCCGGCACGACTTCCTTGCCGATCCCGTCGCCGGGAATCACCGCGATCTTGTGCTTTGTTGCCACTGTGCTTCCTTTTTGTGTCATCGAAATCCCGCGCCCGGATGCGCCGTTCGCCGTCCGCGGCGCACGCGCCCCTGGCGGCCCGCCCTGGGCGGAGCCGACGGCAGCCGCAATGCGACCCGGTGCACGGGAATTTCCGTGGGAACCGTTCCCGCCGGCGGCCGGAAGCCGCCGCGATGCGGCGGACAGAACCTGGACGCGCCACATGCGGGGAACGTTTTGCTGTTATTTCGTCTTAGCCCTGGATGATAGGCATAAAGGTCCGCGACGGACACCCCTGTTTACAAATATGGCTGCTGCAGCGTGTTTCAGCGGCGCCGCGACCCCAGCAGCGAGCCCAGCACGCCGCGCACCAGCTCGCGCGCGATAGAGCGCGCCGTGCTCTTGGCCACGCTCTGGACCACGCCATCGCGCTTGCCGCCGCGCGGCCCCCGTGGAACCGAACAGCACTTCGTTCAGGCCGTCCATGAAGCCCCCCGCCTTGGGATTCGTCCCCCCTGCGCAGGCTTGCCCGCCCCCGGACTGGCCGCCGGCGCCGAGGCCCCGGCCGGCCCAGCCACCTCGTAGGCCGACTCGCGATCCCACGGCCTGCTCGTACTTGGCCGCCAGCGGGCTGCCCTTGCGCAGCGCCTGCCGCTCGGCATCGGTCGCGGGGCCGATGCGGCTGGCGGGAGGCAGGATCCAGGCGCGCTGGGTGGGCACGGGGCGGCCCTTGGCGTCCAGGAAAGACACCAGCGCCTCGCCTACGCCCAGCTCGGTAATGGCGGCCTCGATGTCCAGCCCCGGATTGGGGCGCATGGTCTGGGCCGCGGTCTTGACGGCTTTCTGGTCGCGCGGCGTGAACGCGCGCAGCGCGTGCTGCACGCGGTTGCCCAGTTGCCCCAGGACAGTATCGGGAATGTCCAGCGGATTCTGCGTGACGAAATACACGCCCACTCCCTTGGAGCGCACCAGCCGCACCACCTGCTCGATCTTGGTCAGCAGCGCGGGCGGGGCGTCGTTGAACAGCAGGTGCGCCTCGTCGAAGAAGAAAACCAGCTTGGGCTGTTCCAGGTCGCCGACCTCGGGCAGCTTTTCATAGAGATCGGCCAGCAGCCACAGCAGGAAAATCGCATAGAGGCGCGGCGCCTGCATGAGCTTGTCGGCGGCCAGCACGTTGACCATGCCCCTGCCCTGCGCATCGGTGCGCATGAGATCCGCCACGTCGAGCATGGGCTCGCCCAGGAAACTGTCGGCGCCCTGGGATTCCAGGGCGAGCAGGGCGCGCTGGATCGCCCCCACGCTGGCGGCCGATACGTTGCCGTAGCGGGTCTTGAGCTCGGCGGCCCGGTCGGAGACGTTCTGCAGCATGGCGCGCAGGTCTTTGAGGTCCAGCAGAAGCTGGCCCTCGTCGTCGGCCACCCGGAACACCAGGGTGAGCACGCCTTCCTGGGTGTCGTTCAGTTCCAGGATGCGCGAGAGCAGCAGCGGGCCCATGTCACTGATGGTGGCGCGCACCGGCAGCCCCTGCTCGCCGAAGACGTCCCAGGGCGTCATGGGGCTGGCCGCCCAGGCCGGTTCGGACAGGCCCAGCGTGCGCAGGCGTTCAACCAGCTTGGGGCCGGCCGCGCCGGCCTGGGAAATGCCGGTCAGGTCGCCTTTCACGTCCGCCATGAACACGGGGGTGCCGATGCGGGAGAAGGCCTCGGCCATGACCTGCAGCGTGACCGTCTTGCCGGTGCCGGTCGCGCCGGTGATGCAGCCGTGGCGGTTGGCCAGCGCGGGAAGCAGCGCCAGATCGCCCTGGGCGTTCCTGGCAATGACGAGGGGATCGGGCATGTAGGACTCCAGCCGGAAAATCGGGACGTCCAAGTTTAGAGCCTGGAAACGGGCTTGTGTGCGTGGCGCGAAGGACACAGCGGCCCGGCGGCCGGACGCCGCGGCCATGGGCAGGCTAAAATGCCGCCTTTGAAGACCAATTTAGTGGGAAGCCATGGCCGGACACAGCAAATGGGCCAATATCCAGCACCGCAAAGGACGCCAAGATGCCAAGCGGGGCAAGCTCTGGACCAAGATCATTCGTGAAATCACCGTGGCGGCGCGCGCCGGCGGCCCCGACCCCGACAGCAACCCGCGCCTGCGCATGGCCTGGGACAAGGCCACCGACGCCAACATGCCCAAGGACAACATCCAGCGCGCGATCCAGCGCGGGGCGGGCGGCGCCGACGGCGACAACTACGAGGAAGTGCGCTACGAGGGCTACGGCATCGGCGGCGCGGCCGTCATCGTCGATTGCATGACCGACAACCGCACCCGCACCGTGGCCGAAGTCCGCCACGCGTTCTCCAAGAACGGCGGCAACCTCGGCCAGGAAGGCTCCGTGGCCTTCATGTTCAAGCACTGCGGCCAGTTCCTCTTCGCCCCCGGCACCTCCGAGGACAAGGTCATGGAAGCGGCCCTCGAAGCCGGCGCCGAAGACGTCGCCACCGACGAGGAAGGCGTCGTCGAGGTCATTTGCGCGCCGGCCGATTTCGCCGCCGTGCGCCAGGCCTTCGACGCCGCCGGCCTGAAGGCCGAGGTCGAGGGCATCATCATGAAGGCGCTGAACGAAACCGAGCTTTCCGGCGAAGATGCCGTCAAGATGCAAAAACTGCTCGACGCCCTGGAAAGCCTGGACGACGTGCAGGAAGTCTATACCAACGTTGTTTTCGACGAAGCGCAGCAGTAATCCCGCTGGCGGCCGCCGGGCGCCGCACGGCCCGGCGGCCGCAGCAGGCGGCGCCCGGCGCCGCCGCCTTTTCCACGGCTAGCGTGGCAACCTTCAGAATCTCGCAACAATGAAACTCCTCGTAATTGGCTCGGGCGGCCGCGAACATGCCCTCGCCTGGCGTCTGGCCCGCTCTCCGCGCGTACACAAGGTGTACGTCGCGCCGGGCAACGGCGGCACGCAACGGGCCGAGCAGATGGAAAACATCGCGCTCACCAGTGCCGAGGAGCTGGCCGACTTCGCCCAGCGTGAAGGCATCGCCCTGACCGTCGTCGGCCCCGAGGCGCCGCTGGCCGCCGGCGTGGTCGATGTCTTCCGCGCCCGGGGGCTCAAGATCTTCGGCCCAACCAAGGCGGCCGCCCAGCTCGAAAGCTCCAAGGACTATGCCAAGGCCTTCATGGTGCGCCACGGCATCCCCACGGCCCGCTACGAAACCTTCACCGATCCCGCCAAGGCGCATGCCTACGTCGACCAGGAAGGCGCGCCCATCGTCATCAAGGCCGACGGCCTGGCGGCGGGCAAGGGCGTGGTCGTGGCGGCCACCCTCGAAGAAGCCCACGCGGCCATCGACGCCATGCTGGGAGACGGCTCCCTGGGCCAGGCCGGCGCGCGCGTGGTCATCGAAGAATGCCTGGTGGGCGAAGAAGCCAGCTTCATCGTCATGTGCGACGGCCGCAACGTGCTGGCCCTGGCCACCAGCCAGGACCACAAGCGCCTGCAGGACGGCGACCAGGGCCCCAATACCGGCGGCATGGGCGCCTATTCGCCGGCGCCCATCGTCACGCCCGAGCTGCACCACCGCATCATGCGCGAAATCATCCTGCCCACCGTGCAGGGCATGGCGCGCGACGGCATTCCCTACACCGGCTTCCTGTACGCCGGCCTCATGATCGCGCCCGGCGACGACCCCGACCGCGCCATCAAGACGCTGGAATTCAACTGCCGCATGGGCGACCCCGAAACCCAGCCCATCATGATGCGCGTGAAAAGCGATCTGCTCGACGTGCTGGAACACGCCGTCGAAGGCACGCTCGACCAGGCCGACATCGTCTGGGACCGCCGCACGGCCCTGGGCGTGGTGCTGGCCGCCCACAACTACCCGGGCACGCCCCGCACGGGCGACCTCATCCGGGGCCTGCCGGCCGACGCCGAAGACTGCATGGTGTTCCACGCCGCCACGCGGGTGGACGAAGAAGGCATCAAAACCAGCGGCGGCCGCGTCCTGTGCGTCACGGCGCTGGGCGACTCCGTGAAAATGGCCCGCGACCGCGTCTACGAAGCCATCGACGGCATCCATTTCGACGGCCGCCAGTACCGCAGCGACATCGGCTGGCGCGCGCTCAAGCCCTCGCAGCAGAAATCCAAGACCCACGCCTGACCCGGACACGCCGATGACCCTGCCCGTTGCTTCCGTGCGCGCCTACCTCACCGGCCTGCTTCGCCATCGTGCAGGCGCTGGAGGCGCCGAAGGCGCGCTTTCGCGCCGACGAATGGACCCGCCCCGAGGGCGGGGGCGGCCTGTCCCGGCTGCTGGAAGGCGGGCGACTCTTCGAGCGGGCCGGGGTCCTGTTCAGCCACGTACAGGGCGCCAAACTGCCGCCCTCGGCCAGCGCGCACCGGCCCGAGCTGGCGGGCCGCTCCTGGGAGGCCATGGGGGTGTCCATGGTGCTGCACCCGCGCAATCCCTACGTTCCCACCACGCACATGAACGTGCGCATGTTCGTGGCGGCCGCGCGCCCCGGACACGACAAGGCCGACGTGTTCTGGTTCGGCGGCGGCCTGGACCTCACCCCCTATTACCCGTTCGAGGAAGACGCCCGGCATTTCCATGCCGTCTGCCGCGACGCGCTGGCGCCGCACGGGGCCGATTACTACCCCCGCTACAAGCGCTGGTGCGACGAGTACTTCTTCCTCAAGCACCGCAACGAAACCCGGGGCGTGGGCGGCGTCTTCTACGACGACCTGAACGCACCGGGCTTCGACGCCTCGTTCGCCCTCACCCGCTCGGTGGGCGACGCTTTCCTGCCGGCCTATATGCCCATCGTGGAACGCCGCCGCTCGCTGCCTTACGGCGAACGCGAACGCGACTTCCAGGCCTACCGCCGCGGCCGCTACGTCGAATTCAACCTGGTGTTCGACCGCGGCACGCTGTTCGGCCTGCAGTCGGGCGGGCGTACCGAATCCATCCTGCTGTCCATGCCGCCGATGGCGCAGTGGCGCTACGACTGGCAGCCCGAGGCCGGCACGCCGGAAGCGGAGCTTGCGGCCTACCTCAAGCCGCGGGACTGGGTGTGAAGCGCGTCGGCCTGCTGGGGGGCAGCTTCGACCCCGTGCACGTGGCGCACGTCGCGCTGCGCGGCACGGCGCTGCAGGCGCTGCGCCTGTCCGAAGTGCAGCTCATCCCGGCGGCCAACCCCTGGCAGCGCGCGGCCCTGCACGCCGCGCCGGCGC
Source organism: Achromobacter sp. DMS1 (assembly GCF_001270295.1). Classification (NCBI taxonomy): domain Bacteria; kingdom Pseudomonadati; phylum Pseudomonadota; class Betaproteobacteria; order Burkholderiales; family Alcaligenaceae; genus Achromobacter; species Achromobacter sp. DMS1. The sequence goes on from NZ_LHSJ01000010.1 coordinate 9,749, forward strand.
ACCGCTGCGCATGCTGGAGCTGGCGTCGAGGGCGAATGCGGCCTGGTCGTGAACCCCATCGAGATCGAGCGCGGCGGCGCCACCTACACCATCGACACGCTGCGGGCCCTGCCCGAAGGGCCGCGCTACGTGTGGCTGCTGGGCGCCGACCAGCTCTTGAATTTCTGCACCTGGCGCGACTGGCGGGAAATCGCGCGGCGGGTGGACCTGGCCGTGGCGACCCGGCCGGGCTCCTCCCTGGCGCCGCCGCCCGAACTGGCCGCCTGGCTGGCGCAGACCGGGCACGGGCTGGAGGCCCTGCCATTTGCGCCCATGGCGGTGTCCGCCTCGCAGATACGCCGGAAGCTGGCGGCGGGCGAATCGACCCGCGGCCTGCTGGCCGAACCCGTCGCCGCCTATATTGCGGCGCACCACCTGTACCGTTAACCGCGCGCAAGCCCCGCTTGCGCCGCCTTCCCGCGGGTTTTCCGCGGGTTATCATTCGCAGCTATGGATATACAAAAACTCCAACGCGCCGTCATCGACGCGCTCGAAGACGTCAAGGCGCAAGACATCAAGGTGTTCAACACCACGCACCTGACCAGCCTTTTCGACCGCGTGATCATCGCGAGCGCCACCTCCAACCGCCAGACGCGCGCCCTGGCCTCCAGCGTGGCCGACCGCGGCCGCGACCTGAAGATCCCCGGCATCACCATCGAAGGCGAAGACACCGGCGAATGGGTCGTGGTCGACCTGGGCGACGTGGTCGTGCACATCATGCAGCCGGCCATCCGCCAGTATTACAACCTCGAGGAAATCTGGGGCGGCAAGCCGGTGCGCGTGAAGCTGCTGCCGGAATCCACCCGCGTGCCGCCTCCCGGGCTCGGCCCGCAACCCGGCGCCGAAGACTGAGCCCGCCGTGAAACTGCTCGTCGTGGCCGTGGGCACGCGCATGCCGGACTGGGTCGAGACGGCCTGGAACGATTACGCCAAGCGCCTGCCGCCGGACTGCGCGCTCGAACTGCGCGAAATCAAGCCGGAGTCCCGCACCAGCGGCAAGACGCCGGCGCAGATGATGGCCGCCGAGGCCAGGCGGATCGAAGCCGCCCTGCCGGCCGGCGCCGCTGCGCATCGCGCTGGACGAGCGGGGCCGCGATCTCACCACCATGGCTCTGTCGCAAAAACTCGAGCAGTGGCGCGCCGGCGGCCAGGACGTGGCTTTCCTGGTCGGCGGCCCCGACGGCCTGGACGCCGGCCTCAAGGCGTCGTGCTCGGGCATGCTGCGTCTTTCCTCGCTCACCCTGCCCCATCCCATGGTGCGGGTCGTGCTGGCCGAGCAGCTTTATCGCGCCTGGGCCATTCTCACCAACCACCCCTATCACCGGGCCTGACGCCCGGCACGCCATGACCCGCCCCGCCGCTCCCCGCCTGTACCTGGCCTCCGGCAGCCCCCGCCGCCGAGAACTGCTCACCCAGCTCGGACTGGCTCACGAGGTGCTGCGCGTGCCGGCCCCGCCGGGCGAAGACGAGCCGCAACTGCCGGGCGAGGCGGCGGCCGATTACGTGCGCCGCACGGCGCGCGAGAAGGCCGAGCGCGGCGTGGCCTGGATGCGCGACCAGGAACTGCCGGAACTGCCGCTGCTGGCGGCCGACACTACCGTCATCCTGCGCGGCGCGGTGCTGGGCAAGCCGGCCGATCGCGACGACGCGCTGCGCATCCTGGCCGCGCTTTCCGGAACCGAGCACGAGGTCCATACGGCCGTGGCGCTGGCGCACGCCGGACGCCTCCACGAGGCCGTCTCCATCACCACCGTACGCATGCGCGAACTCTCGCAGGCGGAGCGCGAACGCTATTGCGACAGCGGCGAACCCTACGGCAAGGCCGGCGCCTACGGCATCCAGGGCCTGGGCGGCGTCTTCGTCAGCCATATCGCCGGCAGCTATACCGGCGTCATGGGCCTGCCGGTCTACGAAACCGCGCAGCTGCTGGGTTCGGCGGGCATCGAACTCCCCTGAGCGCCTGCCTCGCGCTCGACGGTTTCCACGAAGCGCCGCAGCAGCGGCGCGACGTCCCCGCGCCGGTAGGCCAGGATCAGGCGGCTGACCGCGTCCGGCGTATCCAGGCGGCGATACACCACACCGGGGATGCCCGTGCGCGCATAGGTTTCCGGCAGCACCGAAACGCCCATCCCCGCCGCCACCAGCCCCACGATGGTGCGCCTTCGCGCGCTTCCTGCATCAGGCGCGGCGCAAAGCCCGCCCGGCTGGTGAGCGCGGTGACGTGCTCGAACAAGCCGCAGCCCAGCCCGCGCGGAAACAGGATGAAGGACTCGTCGGCCAACGCGGTCACGGGCAAAGGCTCCTGCGCGCGCGCCAGGCGGTGCCAGGCCGGCAGCACGGCCACCAGGCGATCCGCCCATAGATCCAACGTGACAATGCCGGGCGGCGGGCAGAATTGCGGCGAGGGCCGCAGAAACCCCACACTGATGTCCTTGTCCGCCAGCGCGTGCAGCTGCTGCCCGGTGGACATGTGGATGAGATCCGCCCGCGCCGCGGGATGGCGCTCCCGAAACGCCTGCACCAGCCGCGGAAAGGCGTCCACCATGGGCACCGAGGCCGTGAACGCGATGCGGATCTCGCCCGCGTCGCCCTGCGCCGCCAGGCGCACCACCTCGCCCGCGCGATCCAGATGGCCCAGCGCATGGCGCGCCTGTTCCAGAAACAGCGCGCCCGCCTCGGTCAGCGCCACGTTGCGCTTGTTGCGCGCCAGCAGCACCGCGCCCAGCTCTTCTTCCAGCGCCTTGATCTGCAGGCTGAGCGGCGGCTGGCTCACGTGCAGGCGCCTGGCCGCCGCGCTGAAACTCAGTTCTTCGGCAACAGCGACGAAATAACGCAATTGGCGGAAATCCATGCGGGCTCCTGCGGGGGCTGGGATGGCGGACTCAAGCTTCTTATTTTGAAGCCAAATAAATCGGCCTCAGAAAAAGTATTGGACAGTATTAGTACTGAATCCGCAACATGCCGGTACACGCACATCAGAACCGCACAGGAGACAACCATGTTCAATCTGCCCCGCATGCTCGGCCGCGCCGCGGCTTCGCTCTGCCTGGCCGCGGCCCTGCCGGCCGCCCATGCCGCGGACGGCTTCCCCGCCAAACCCATCCGCATCGTCGTGCCCTACGCCGCGGGCGGCGGGGTGGACATCGTGACCCGCCTGGTCACGCAGAAGATGTCGGAAGCGCTCAAGCAGACCATCATCGTGGACAACCGTCCCGGCGCCGCCACCAATATCGGCATGGAAAACGTGGCGCGCTCCCAGCCCGACGGCTACACCCTGCTCACCGCTTCCAACACGCTGGCCAGCAACGGCGCCCTTTTCTCCAAGCTGGCTTTCGACCCCGCCAAAGACTTCGCGCCCGTGGGCGCCATCGGCTATGCGCCCCTGGTGGTCGTGGTGCGCGCCGATTCGCCCTACCGTTCGCTGCAAGACCTGGCGAAAGACGCCCAGGCCCACCCCGACAGGCTGACCTACGCCTCCGCCGGCAACGGCAGCTCGGGCCACCTGGCCAGCGAAATCCTCAAGTCCGAAGGCCACTTCAAGGCGCTGCACATTCCCTACAAGGGAGGTTCGCCCGCCATCACCGACCTGCTGGGCGGACGCATCACCTTCATGTCGATCAATCCGCTCGAGGTCGTCCCGCACGTGCAGTCCGGCAAGCTGCGCGCACTGGCGGTGCTCAACCCGCATCCCACGGCGCTGATGCCCGATCTCCCCACGGCGGCTTCCCAGAATCTGCCCGGCGCCAACGCCACGGTGTGGTGGGGCCTCGTCGGCCCGGCCGGCATGCCCGCGCCCGTGGTCGCCAAGCTCAACCAGGCCCTGCAGGCCGCGCTGGCCGACCCCGGCGTCGAGAAGCGCATGGCCGAAATGGGCGCCACTGTCACGCCGGGCTCGGCGCAGGACTTCGGCGCCTTTGTGGCCAGCGAAACCATGAAATGGACCAAAGTCATCAAGGAGGCCGGCATCCGCGCCGATTGACGGCGCGCCCCGGCTTCGCCAGGCGTCTCGCGGCGCCTCTCTCTTTCAGGACCAGCGCATGAGCACTCCCACTTCCAACGGCCTGATCGTCAGCGCCCACTCCGCCGATTTCGTCTGGCGCGCCGGCGGCGCCATCGCCCTGTACGCCAGGCGGGGCTGGAACATGACCGTAGTCTGCCTCTCTTTCGGCGAACGCGGCGAATCGGCCAAGCTGTGGCGCGAGCCCGGCATGACGCTGGAGCGCGTCAAGGCCGCGCGCCGCGAAGAGGCCGCGCGCGCCGCCACATCCTCGGCGCTTCGGTGCGCTTCCTGGATTGCGGCGACTATCCGCTGCGCGTGAGCGACGACGCCCTGTTCCAGCTCGTGGACATCTACCGCGAGCTGCGCCCGGCTTTCGTGCTGACGCACTCGCTCAAGGATCCCTATAACTTCGACCACCCGCTGGCCACGCACGTCGCCCAGGAAGCGCGCGTGATCGCGCAGGCGCACGGGCATAACCCGTCGCAGCCCGTGCTCGGCGCGCCGCCGGTATTCCTGTTCGAACCGCACCAGCCGGAGCAATGCGACTGGAAACCGGAAGTGCTGCTCGACATCTCCGAGGTGTGGGACGTCAAGCGCCGAGCGTTCGAATCCATGTCGGCGCAGGAACATCTTTGGGAGTACTACACCCGTGTGGCCCTGCAGCGCGGCGTGCAGGCCTCGCGCAATTCGGACCTGAAGATCTCCCACGCCGAAGGCTACCAGCGCGTCTTCCCGCAAGTGACGGGAGCGTTCGCATGAGCGCCGGCCGTCCTGCGGGCCCGCGCCACGTTGCCGTGCGCAACATTCCGCGCCCGGACGCCGAGGCGGTGCGGCGCCTGGAAGCCGCGGGCGTGGCGACGGTGCACGAAGCCCAGGGCCGCACCGGTCTGCTGCACCCCCTCGCTGCGCCCCCGTGTGGCCGGGCGCGACCGCAGCCGGCCCGGCCGTCACCGTGCTTGCCCAGCCCGGCGACAACTGGATGCTGCACGTGGCCGTCGAGCTCTGCCAGCCCGGCGACGTGCTGGTCGTGGCCTGCGCTACCGATAATCACGACGGCATGTTCGGGGAGCTGCTCGCCACCTCGCTGAAGGCGCGCGGGGTCCGCGGCCTGGTGATCGACGCCGGCTGCGCGACGTGCGGGCCCTGCAGGCCATGGGGTTTCCGGTGTGGGCCAAGGCCGTCTGCGCCCGGGGCACCGTCAAGGCGACGCCGGGCAGCGTCAATGTGCCGGTCGTCTGCGGCGGCGCGTTGGTCGAACCCGGCGACGTCGTGGTGGCGGACGAGGACGGCGTCGTGGTGGTGCCGCGCCGCCACGCTGGCGCCGCCGCCGATGCCAGCGACGCCCGCCTGTCGCGCGAAGCCATTACGCGCCAGCGGCTGAGCGCGGGAGAACTGGGCCTGGACATCTACGGCATGCGCGAAAAACTGCGGGCCGCGGGCCTCGTGTACGTGGACAGCGCGGCGGACCTGCACTGAAGCCATGCCCTCCGCATGAAAAAGCCGGGCTCGACCCGGCTTTTTTGCTTCAGGCGCGGCGCGGCTCGGCGGCAAGCCGGGCTGCGGCGCCTCGGGCGCGGGATGGGCCGCGGCCCCGTCGTTCAGGGCGGCGTTCAGTTGGTCGCGATCCAGCTCGCCCTCCCAGCGCGCCACCACAATGGACGCGGTGGCATTGCCCACCAGGTTGGTCAGCGCGCGGCACTCGGACATGAAGCGGTCCACGCCCAGGATCAGCGCCATGCCCGCCACGGGCACCGACGGCACCACGGACAGCGTGGCGGCCAGGGTGATGAAGCCCGCGCCCGTCACGCCGGCGGCGCCCTTGGAGCTCAGCATCGCAACCAGCAGCAGCAGGATCTGGTCGCCCAGCGTCAGCGGAATATCGCAGGCCTGCGCAATGAAAAGCGCCGCCATCGTCATGTAGATGTTAGTGCCGTCCAGGTTGAACGAGTATCCCGTGGGCACGACCAGGCCGACCACGGACTTGGAACACCCGGCGCGCTCCATCTTCTGCATCAGCGTGGGCAGGGCCGCTTCCGACGAACTGGTGCCCAGCACCAGCAGCAGCTCTTCGCGGATATAGCGCACCAGCTTCAGGATGGAGAAACCGTTGTAGCGCGCCACCATCCCCAGCACCACCACCACGAACAGCACGGACGTGGCGTAGAACGTGCCCACCAGCATGGCCAGGTTGATGACCGACTTGATGCCGTACTTGCCGATGGTAAAGGCCATGGCGCCGAACGCGCCGATGGGCGCCGCCTTCATCAGGATGGCCACGAGCTTGAACACGGGCTGCGCCAGGGCGGTCAGGAAATCCAGCACCGGCTTGGCCCGCTCGCCCACCATGGCCAGCGCGATGCCGAACAGCACGGCCACGAACAGCACCTGCAGGATGTCGCCGCTGACGAACGGGCTGAAAATCGTGGAGGGAATGACGTTGAGCAGAAAGCCCGTCACGGTGGAGTCGTGCGCCTTGCTGACATAGCCGGCGACGGCCTTCTGGTCCAGCGTGTTCGGATCGATGTGCATGCCCGCGCCGGGCTGCACAATGTGGCTCACCACCATGCCCACGACCAGCGCCAGCGTCGAAAACACCAGGAAATACAGCATGGCCTTGCCGGCCACGCGGCCCACCTTTTTCAGGTCGCTCATGGCGGCGATGCCGGTGGACACCGTCAGGAAAATGACCGGAGCGATGATCATCTTCACCAGCTTGATGAAACCGTCGCCCAGGGGTTTCATGGCCTCGCCGAGATCGGGCTTGAAATACCCCAGCAGCATGCCGACCACAATGGCGAACAGCACCTGCACGTACAGGATTTGATAGAGCTTGAGCTTGCGCGCAGGCGCGCCGTGATCCACGTCGATCATTGGGATTTGTCCCCACCAGGGCCCCGGCGCCGGCCGGCTTGCCTGGCCGGGGCTGGAGCGTTATCTCTTTTATGGCTCACCGGGAAATGCCCGGAGCCGGCTTCGCCGCCTGGCGGCGGCTTGGCAAGAGGGTATGCAAAGACCATGCCAGGCCGCCTGAACGCCGGGGCCTTTTCCAAACCCTTGTTTTCCCGGGATTTTTCCGACACTCGCTCCCTCCGCCTCAGGCATTTCGGCGAAATTTCGCACACATCCAGAGTAGAATGTGCGGAAACTCGCACACATCTCTATGACGCCACCCCGCTTTTCCCAGCCAGCAGGCCGGCCCCGTCCCGGCGCGGGCGCGTGGCTCGCCCGGCTGGCGCTGGCCGCGCTGCTCCTGTCCGCCGCCGGCGTCGCCCTGCGGCTCGCTACCGAGTGGGCTCGCGCGGGCGCCGTGAAGGAAATCGCCGCCCAAGCGCGCAGCGCCGGCCAGCTCAACGCCGCCCTGCTGCGCAACAACCTGGACAAATTCCGCACGCTGCCCTTCGTGCTGGCTCGCGACGAGGCCTTGCGCGCTACGCTGCGCAACCCGCAGCCCGCGCAAATCCTGACGCTGGACGAGAAGCTGGACGCCCTGAGCCGCGGCGTCAGCGCCTCGGCCATCTACGTTCTCGACCACACCGGCTACGCCATCGCAGCCAGCAACTGGAGGGAGCCGGCCACCTTCGCGGGCGTGGATTACCAGTTCCGCCCCTATTTCAAGAACGCCGCGACGCACGGCTATGCCGAACACTTCGCCCTGGGCACCGTCAGTCATGAAGCCGGCCTGTACCTCGCGCGGCGGGTCGACGACGCGCGGGGCGCCATGCTGGGCGTAGTCGTGCTGAAGGTCGATTTCCGCGCGCTCGAGGCGGACTGGCGGCAATCCAGCGCGCCCATTTTCGTCACGGACGAGCACGGCATCGTGCTCCTGGGCAGCAACCCGGCATGGCGCTTCTCCGTGCTGGAGCCGCTGCCTCCGGACCTGGCCCGGGGCCTGCGGGCAAGCCTGCAGTTCGGCGACGCGCCTTTTCTCGCGCTGCCGTTCAGCCCGCTTCTACGCCCGGAAAGCGCGGCGCAGCTCGTCAATACCCATGCCCCCTTGCCGCCGCACATTTCCGTCGGCGCGCCCCTGCTGCACACCACGGTCCCCATTACGGAATCGCCTGACTGGACGCTGCATCTGCTGACCCCGGTGGAATCGGCCGTGAACCGCACCACCGCCAACGCGCAGCTCGGCGTCCTCCTGGCGCTGGCCGTGCTCGGCACGGCCAGCGGCATTGCCGTGTACCGGCGGCACCTGCATCGCACCCGCGCCTCGGAGCAAGCCGCCATCCAGCGGCAGCTCACGGCCCAGGTCGAAGAACGCACCGCCCAGCTCAGGGAAACCAATGAGCGCCTGGTCGCCGAAATGGATGAACGCCAGCGCGCCACCGCGCAGTTGCACACCATGCAGGACGAACTCGTGCAGGCCAGCAAGCTGGCGCTCCTGGGGCAGATATCCGCCGGCGTCGCGCATGAAATCAACCAGCCCGTGGCCGCGATACGGGCCTACGCCGACAACGCGCGCGAGTTCCTCGCGCGCCGCGACATGGCAACGGCCAGCGAAAACCTCGAAGCCATCGCCTCGCTCACCGAACGCATCGGCAACATTACCGGCGAGCTGCGCGCCTTCTCGCGTAAAGCCGGCGACAGCCTCGAGCCCACCAGCCTCAACCAGACGCTCGAAGGCGCCCTGCTGCTGGTCGGGCCGCGCGCGCGCCGCCAGAACGTGGCGCTGCCGCGCCCGCTCGAGCGCGACTTCCTGGTGCAGGCACACCCCTTGAGGCTCGAACAGGTGCTAGTCAACCTGCTGCAGAACGCCCTGGAGGCCATGGAGAACCGACCGTCCGGCGGCATCGGCCTGGCCGTGCGCGAAGACCAGAACGCCGTCCGCCTCTACGTAGGCGACGACGGCCCCGGGCTGACGGCCGAAGCCCGCGGTCGGCTCTTCATTCCCTTTCTCACCACCAAGCCCGAAGGACTGGGCCTCGGGCTCGTCATCTCGCGCGACATGCCGCCGAGTTCTGCGGCGAACTGCGCGCGGCCGAGCCCGGCGAGCCCTTGCCCGCCGGCCTGCCGGGCGGCGCCGTATTCGACCTGACGCTGCGCAAGCGCAATCCGGCGCTGCGGGCTCGAACGGCGCATAGCGCCCCGCCGCCCGCTCCTCTTTCTGTCTGGATATCCGCATGACCCGTCCCGCACCGCCATCCAATCCGCCCGCCAACCGCGGCGACACCCCTTCCCTGCCGGCAAGCCCGCCCCGCGTCGTCTTCATCGACGACGACGAGGATCTGCGCCGCGCCAATGTCCAGACGCTCAAGCTGCACGGCATCGCCGTCGACGCCTATGCCGGCGCGCGCCCGGCCCTGCCTGCATTGACGCCGGAGTTCGACGGCGTGGTGGTCACGGACCTCCGCATGCCCGACATCGACGGCTTGCAGCTGTTTCAGCGGCTCCGGGACATCGATCCCGAGATCCCCGTCATTCTCATCACCGGCCATGGCGACATTCCCACCGCCGTACAGTGCATGCGCGACGGTGCCTATGATTTCCTCGCCAAGCCCTATGCGGCCGACCGCCTGGTCACCGCCATCACGCATGCCGCCTTCCTGCATCGGGCCTTCTCCGGTGCTGAGCCAGGCCGGGCTGACGCGCAGCGCGCGCGTCAGCTTGATGAGGGCGTCGCTCGACGGCTGCCGGCGCTGCCCGCTTTCGTAATTGCCGATGGCGCTTTGCGAGAGTCTGCTGGCGGCCGCCAGGTCTTTTTGCGTCCATCCCTGGCGCATTCTCGCGGCGCGCAAACGCTGGCTGAACGTTTCTACTCGATCGACTCGAGACATTTGTGCTTTGGTTCTTGGGTTCAATCCGGAATGTCCGGCCCCCCCGCATGCCGCTGGCGGGCGCCAAAGTTTAGGCTGGTTTGGCCCGCGGATAGCGGGAAACAATGTATCGGCGGCCTGCCTCGCCGGGGACGGAACGGCGGAATAAAACAGCGCTCAATGGGGTTTAGCCGTGGCCGGCGCGGAATGTCTGTTACCGCAAGAAACCGAAGAAACGTATCTTCACAAATAAACACAGCCGTGTTTCAATAATCACGGACGTGAAATTCAGACGATGCCGCGCCCGCCGCGCCACCCTGCCTGCCGATATCGTGCATACGGCCTACAGCCCGGACGGCGAGATCCGCGCTCGCCCCATCGAGCCGTCCGCACTCGAACAACATCGCCAGGCGCCGCGCCCGCCGCCTGCGCGACGCCAAAGGAAGCATGACGCACCACACATACGGCCCCTCCTGTCCGCCTGCGCGGGCGGGAACCGTTTGCCCCGGTCCGGCGCGCGCCCTTCATCCATCCGAAGCCCGGCATGGCGCCAAGGAAGGCACCGAATGAACAACCTGCTGGATGTTCTTCTGCTCGGCAACAACGAAGACCGGCATGCCAGGCTGGCCGACACGCTGTCCCGGCTGGGCTTCAGCATCCGCGTCAGCCCGGATCTCCCCTCCTTCTACGAGAATTATTTCCGGCAGCCCAGCCCGCTCGTGGTGCTGAACGCGCCGCTGCCCGACATCCACAATGCCGCCGTGCGCCTGCGCGCCTCCGATCGCGGCGTGGGCATCGTGGCCGTTGCCGCCTTTCCCGATTCCGACAGCCGCGTGCGCACACTGCTTTGCGGCGCGGACGCCTGTCTCGCGGCCGACGTGGACGGCCTGGAACTGGCGGCCGCCCTGCAGGCGCTGCTGCGCCGCGGCGCCAGCCCAGATGCGGGCGAAGCGGCCGCCGAAGCGAAAGACGAAGGCCAGGCCGCCGGCCCCTGGCGCCTGGCCAACAAGGGCTGGACCCTGGTCGCGCCGTCGGGCCACGAATTGGGCCTCACCACGGGCGAGCGCGATTTCCTGTGCCGCCTGGCGCGTGCTCCCGACCGCAAGGTCAGCCGCGACGCGTTTGGCGAGCACGCCGAAGACGGCGACGCCCCGGGCACGCGCCTGCGCTTCCTGGACGTCATGGTCAGCCGGCTGCGGCGCAAGGCCGCCGCGCACGCGATGATGCTGCCGATACGGGCCGTGCACGGATGGGGGTACATGTTCGCCGCCGACATCGTGCTCATGCCCGGCCGGCGCAAGCCGCCAACGAAGCCAGCACGCACCAGGAAAAAAGACCGCCGGCGCAGCGTCGCCCGGCCGTGAAGAACGGGTGAGCGCCGGGCGCGCGCGCCCGCCCGGGGCCGGGTCAGTCCGCGCTCAGCATTTCGCTGACCAGCGCCACGTGCGCCCGCTGGCGGGCCGGCAGATTCACTCTCTCGGGTTCGCCCAGCATCGTCATCACCAAGGGCGTGCACCAGCGGAGACAGCAGCAGCCAGGGATGCGCCGCCACGACGCCGTTGCCGCACAGGCCGCGCCGGCGCGCGCCCTCGATCAGCCGGCTGACGTCGCGCTGCTGCGCGTCCGGCGGCCGCCCTGCGCCAGCGCGCCGCCAGGTGCGGCACCTGCCGCTTCGGCCAGCAGCAGCCGCAGCATGCAGGCGATGTCGGGGCGCGCGAGGCTGGCGTACAGGTGCGACACGATGCGCTCGGCCAGCTCCTGCCGGGTGGCCGCGCCGTCGAGCAGCGCGTCCACGTCCAGCGGCGCGGGATGAGATGGCGGACGAGCAGGGCCTCGAACATTTCCTCCTTGCTGGAAAAATGCGCGTACACGCCGCCCTTGGAAAGGCCGGCCCGCTGCGCGATGGCGTCCATGCGGGCGCCGGCATAGCCCGACGCCGAGAACTCCAGCAGCGCCGCATCCAGTATCTGCCCGATCCGCACGGACGACGGCAGCCGCCGCCGCTGCATCTCCATAATGTTTCCCTTTGGCGTTGAGTCTTTCGGCCATTAGAAACCGACCCGCCGGTCGCTAACTTGACCTGCGTCAAGGAAAAACACGCTGCGGTGCGGAATAATGAAGCCATCGTAAGGGCCGCGGCGCCCGACCGCTAGCCGCCGGCCTCGTATTGGAGACACCCCATGCATACCGACCGCATCCGCCATCCCGGCCTGCAAGACCGCATCACCAGCGCCGAACAGGCTGCCCTGCTCGTCAGGAACGGCATGACCGTGGGCATGAGCGGCTTCACTCGCGCCGGAGATTGCAAGTCCGTGCCGGCGGCCATCGCCAGCCGGGCCGAGCGCGAGCCCTTGTCCATGACGCTGATCACTGGCGCCTCGCTGGGCCACGACACCGACAAGCTGCTGGCGCAGGCCAATGCGCTCGCCCGCCGCATGCCGTTCCAGGTGGACACCACGCTGCGCCGCAAGATCAACGAAGGCGGCGTGGCGTTCATCGACCAGCACCTGTCCGAGACGGCCGAACTGCTGCGGGCCGGCCACATCGGGCCCGTGGATATCGCCATCATCGAGGCCGCCGCCATTACGGAAAGCGGAGCCATCGTGCCCACCATGTCGGTGGGCAACTCCGCATCCTTCGTCCAGCAGGCGCGGCAGGTCATCGTCGAACTCAACCTGAGCGTGCCGGCCGGCATCGAAGGGCTGCACGACATCTACGTGCCCGCGGACCGCCCCGGCCGCGAGCCGATTCCGCTCACGGCGGTGGACCAGCGCATCGGCACGCCGTATATCGAAGTGGATCCGGCCCGCATCGCGGCCATCGTCGTCACGCAGGAGCCCGACAGCCCGTCCAACGCTTTGCCGCCGGACGAGGAAACCAACGCCATCGCGAATCACATCAACACGTTCCTGCGCGCCGAAGTGGCCGCGGGGCGGCTGGGCAGCTCGCTGCTGCCGCTGCAGGCTGGCATAGGCACCATCGCCAATGCCGTGCTGCACGGATTCGCGGACTCGGATTTCGAGCGGCTGGCGATGTACTCGGAGGTGCTGCAGGACAGCGCCATCGAACTGCTGGACCAGGGCAAGCTCGCCTTCGCCTCGGCGTCTTCCATCACGGTGTCCCGGCCCGTGTACGAGAAAATCCTCGCCAATATCGAGCACTACCGCGAGCGCATCGTGCTGCGCCCGCAGGAAATCAGCAATGCCCCCGAACTGGTGCGCCGCCTGGGCATCATCGCCATCAACACCGCGCTGGAGTTCGATATCTACGGCAACGTGAACTCCACCCACGTGGGCGGCACCCACATGATGAACGGCATCGGCGGCTCCGGCGATTTTGCGCGCAACGCGCACCTGGCCATCTTCGTGTCCAAGTCCATCGCCAAGAACGGCGACATCTCCAGCGTCGTGCCCATGGTGTCGCACGTGGATCACACCGAGCATGACGTGGACGTGCTGGTCACCGAGTGCGGGCTGGCCGACCTGCGCGGCCTGGCGCCGCGCGAACGGGCGCGCGCCATCATCCGCCACTGTGTGCATCCCGCATACCGCGACGCGCTCGAAGACTACTTCGATGCGCCTGCGGCGCGGCGGGCAGACGCCGCACCTGCTCGAAGAGGCGTTCTCCTGGCACCAGCGGTTCGGCGAGACGGGCTCCATGCTGCCCGCGCGCCGAATCCGCGCTAGCCCAGGCCTATGGCGCCGGCGGCGCCGGCTCCACCGGGTCAGGCAGTTCCCAAGTCGCGCTGAGCTCCGCGTCCCGCAAGCTGCTGGCCCTGCAGGACGGCGCCAACGACATCAACGTCGAGCGCGTCGCCGCCATCCGCGAGGCCATCGCCTCGGGCCAGCTCAAGATCGACACCAGCCGCATCGCCGACGGCCTCATCGCCAGCGCCCGCGATCTGCTGAAATAGGCCGCTGCCGCCAACCGACCATTCTCCCCACCTCTTTTTCTCGCCCGGCATGAGCAACACCACCGTCGAATCGCTGCAAACCTGTCTCAGGCAGGAAGATGCCCTGGTCGCCGAATTTGCCGTCATCCTGGAACAGGAAACCGAGGTGCTCGTCGGCCCCGGCGACGTGGACGCGCTGAGCAAAGTCACCGAGCGCAAGAACGAGGTCGCGCTCAAGCTGGTGGAACTGAGCCAGCAGCGCGACCGGCTGCTGGCCGACGCCGGCCTGCCCCCCGGCCACGCAGGCACCGAACAGGCCGTGTCGCGCCATCCCCGAGCTCGCCCGAAATCTGGCAGGCGCTGCTGGCCAAGTCCGGCTCCGCCAACGAAATCAATCTGCGCAACGGCGCCCTGATCGACGTGCACCTGCGCTACACGCAGCAGTCGCTCGAAGCGCTGCGCCAGATCGGCGGCGTGGGCGGCACCGCCACCTATGACGCGCTGGGCCGCGGTCCGCGCTACACCCCGGCGCGCAAATCCATCATCGCCGGATAGGGTTCCGCCGCGCGGCTTGCGGCCGCGCGGCCGCAAGCGCGATCCAAGGCGGCGATTCCCCGCGCAAACCGCCCTCTCCCTGCGCCTTTCTTCCCGTTTCCTGCGTCCGCCGGGGCGGCCCGCGCTCTTGTCAGGCGCCGTCGGCCATTTCCAGCATGGCGTACATCTTGAGCAGGGCCACGGGCAGTTGGCGCGCCGCCAGGCGTTCGTCCGCGCCGACCACGCCGCCCAGCGTGCGGCCGCGCGACGCCGCCGGGGCCGTATGCCCCAGTTGCCAGCAGGCCGAGGCCAGCTGGCCCGCCATGAGCGACTGCCTGGCCAGCGCGTGAGCGCCGTCCACCGCCGGCAGGGCTTTCCAGGCGTGCGGCATATAGCGCATGCCCGCCTTGATCTCGTCCTGCAGCACCAGCCAGCGCGCTACCGTGGCGGCGTCGGCCTGGGACGCCGGCAGATTGGTCAGACCGAACAACTGGCCCGCCACCTCGCCGCTCTCGGTATCGATGAGGCGCGCGCACACCAGCCGGAACGTGGGCTGCTCGCCGCGGCCCGCCAGCGTGATCTCGGTGCCGGAAGCCCAGAGGGCCAGCGCGGCCCGCCGGCCATTGACGCCCGCGGCCAGCCCCGGCATGTCGCCGGGCTGACCCGCGGGCAGGTAGCCCACGCTCTTGCCCACCGCATTCAGCGTGGTCGGGCATTCGTCCTGCACCACGCGCATGCCGCCCGTGCAGCGCGCCAGCCAGGACCCGCCGCCTTCGCTCAGCGACTGCCACAGCGCGGCGTTGCCGCCATCGAGCGCATGGGCACCAGCGGAATCCGCTGCAGCTCCGCGCCCAGCCAGGCGACGCGCGCCTGCAGCGCCTGCGTGGAATCAGCCGGCCCGGCCGTGGCCGGATCGAAAGAAGACAAGGTGCCGTGCGGCAGGGCCAACTGCTGGCGTGCGCGGCCAGCACCATCCCCGGTCGCTGGCCAGGAAGGCTCCCGCCCAGGCGCCGCCGGGCAGCCCTTCGCCTTTCATGGAAGCCTTGCCGTGCACCGCCAGCAGATGGCGGTTGCAGGCCGCGGGAAACTCCCGCCGCACCATTTCGACAATGCTTCCGCCAAGCTCCGCCAGGCCGCGCCGTCGCCGGTATAGCGCCGCCACGCGTCGCGCGCCTGCACACAGAGCCGTGTCGGTTTCCAGCCAGTGCAGCGTCTCGTCCAGTCCCTGGGCCGCGGAGATGGCGGACTGGCCGCCCTGCGGGCGCAGGATGGCCGAAGCCAGCAACTGGCGCCGGCGGGCGGGATCGGGCGCCGGGCGCGCTATCGCGCGCGGAAGACCATAGCGAAGCCATGTCGGCCTCGCTGGGAGAATAAAGCGCCCGCGCCCGCTGCATCATGGCGAACGCGCGGTCGACCAGGATGTCCGCCCGGGCCAGTTCCAGGTGCTCCGGCACCTTCTGGCCCACGCTCGCGTAATGAATGGGCAGGCGGTGGCGGATGGCCGTGTCCAGCGCCGCGCCCAGGCGCGTCGCCTCGTCGAGCTTGGTAATGATGCAGCCGGCCACGTCCTCGCCCACGCCGTTGCGATAGGCATGCGCCACCTCGTCGAGGGTGTCGCCCTGGCTCGCGGCGTTGAGCACCAGCAGCCGGCGCACGGCTTGCCGCCGTTGCACAGCAGGGCCGCCTGCTCGGCGACCTGCCGGTCGCGCTGGCTGATGCCCGTGGTGTCGATGAGCACGATCTTGCGGCTGCCCAGCTCGGCGAGCAGGCGGCGCAGCTCGCCGGCGTCGCGCACGGAATGCGCGGGAATGCCCATCAGCCGGCCGTAGATTTGCAACTGCTCCAGCGCGCCGATACGAAAATTGTCGGTGGTCAGCATGGCCACCTGCTCCCGCCCTTCCCGGGCCACGCAACGCGCGGCGAGCTTGGCGAGCGTGGTGGTCTTGCCCACGCCGGTGGGGCCNGCCGCGCACGACGGCCTGGGCGCTGCGCAGGGAAGCGGCCTTGATCGGCTGGCCCGCGCTGATGCGGTAGGCGGCCGACATGCCGAGCACCGCCCGCGGATCGGTGATGGCGCCCGGGGGCAGGGCGACCAGGTCGCCGTCGCGCGGCGCCAGGTCGGACGGCGTCAGCGCCTGGCCGGCCGCAATCGTGCGCGAGGCCACGTAGTACTGTCCGGGAACGCTGACCGTGGCCTGCACATAGGTGGTCCAGGGCCTGGGGGCGATGCAGCGCACGCCGACCGTCATGCGG
This sequence comes from Achromobacter sp. DMS1, assembly GCF_001270295.1. NCBI lineage: Bacteria > Pseudomonadati > Pseudomonadota > Betaproteobacteria > Burkholderiales > Alcaligenaceae > Achromobacter > Achromobacter sp. DMS1. Next base: position 26,220 of record NZ_LHSJ01000010.1, read on the forward strand.
GCGCGCGGGCGCATGCCGGAAGGCAGGAAGGGGGACAGATCGGTGCAGGCCGACAGATGGTCGGTGCGGGGCGGGTCGATGGCCACCGTGGGCTGGCCGCGCAGCGCGGACAGCTGCTCGATCAGGTACGACCGGGCGGCGGCGGCGACGGCTTCGGGCGCCGTGGACGGCGGCATCCTGGGCGTGCGCGGCCCGGGGAAGCGGCAGCGCGGCAACCAGCAGGGCGCAGGCCGCCAGCGGGCGGAAGCGGCACGGTGCGGGAATCTTCATGGTGAATGAATTGTAGAAGCCCGCCGGCTCCGGCAATACGGGAATTGGATGCGAAATAACGGGTTATTTGGCTGATTGTGCGGCGCGGCCGGCCCCTATGATGCCGTCATCCGAACAAGTCCATGGCGCGTCCGCGCCGAGACATCCGTATTGCAACGCACAGGGCTATCCGATGCTAGACAGGCTCAACGAGGATTTCCGCTTCTTCCAGCAGTCGCTGGCGCTGCGCGCGCAGCGCCAGGAAGTGCTGTCTTCCAATATCGCCAACGCCGACACGCCCAACTACAAGGCCCGCGACTTCGATTTCCGCACGGCCATGCAGAACGCCATGGACGCAGGCATGCGGCTGCCCGACACCCAGCTCACGCTGACCTCGGCCCGGCACATCCCGGCCAAGGCGGCCTCGCCGGGCCCACCCGAGCTGCTCTACCGGCTGCCCTACCAGCCCAGCCTGGACGGCAACACGGTGGACATGGACGTGGAGCGGGTGCAGTTCGCGGACAACACGCTGCACTACCAGAGCACCATGCAAGTCCTGTCGGGCCGCATCCGCACCATGATGGCGGCCATCCAGGAATGACATTCAAAGGGAGCGTCAGGCAATGTCCTTGTTGAGCATTTTCAGTATCGCGGGCTCGGCCCTGAGTGCGCAGTCGCAGCGCATGAACGTGGCGGCCAGCAACATGGCCAACGCCGACAGCGTGGTGGGCCCCGACGGCCAGCCCTACCGGGCGCGGCAGGTCGTGTTCCAGGTCGACCCCGCGGGCGGGCAGGCGGCTGGGCAGGAGATCGGCGGCGTGCGGGTGGCCGGCGTGATCCAGGATTCCTCGCCGCTCAAGCGCGTCTATGACCCCAAGCACCCGATGGCCGACGCCGAGGGCTACGTGAACATGCCCAATGTCGACCCGGTGGCCGAAACCGTCAACATGATCGCGGCTTCCCGTTCCTACCAGGCCAACGTGGAGGTGCTCAACACCGCCAAGAGCCTGATGCAGAAGACGCTGACCATCGGCCAGTCCTGATCACCCCGGCACGCCCCAGACGACAAGGCGATTCCATGACGACTATCGACCAAACCACCAGCTCCACGGCCATGGGCCTGGCCCAAACGGGAGCGAACTCGGCGAGCTCCGCCCAGAGCCTGCAGGACCAGTTCCTGACGCTGCTGGTCACGCAGATGCAGAACCAGGATCCCCTCAATCCCATGCAGAACGCGGAGCTGACTTCGCAGCTCGCGCAGATTTCCACGGTGGAAGGGATCACCAATCTCAAGAACACCATGCTGGCCATCAGCGGCCAGATCGACGTGTCGCAGTCCATGAACGCCGTGGCCATGATCGGCAAGGGCGTGCTGATTCCGGGCTCCACCGTGAAGCTGGGCGTGGATGCCGAGAACCAGGCCGAGCGCGTGGCCACCCCCTATGGCCTGGACTTGCAGAAAGACGCCGCCAAGGTGCAGATCCGCATCTCCGATTCCACCGGCGCCGTGGTGCGCACCATCGAGCTGACCGACCAGAAGACCGGGGTGTACAGCTTCGAATGGGATGGCAAGAACGACGCCGGCGTGGCGCTGGAGCCGGGCGCCTATACGGTTTCCGCGCTCGCCACCGACGCGGACGGCGCCAAGGTTTCTTCGGAAGTGCTGAGCTACGGCCTGGTCATGAGCGTTTCCTATTCGACCGAAGGGCTGCGGCTGGACCTGGGCCTGGAAGGGCAGACCAGCATGCTGGATGTGCGCAAGGTGATCGGCTGAAACCGGCCGAGTTGACTAGCGGCCGGCGCTCGGGCGGCGGCCTGTTCCCTACAGATTAGCGAGAGTAAACATGGGTTTCGGACAAGGATTGAGCGGCCTGAATGCCGCGGCGCAGAACCTGGACGTCATCGGCAACAACATCGCCAACTCCGGCACGGTCGGGTTCAAGTCGTCCACGGCATCGTTTGCCGACGTCTACGCCAGCTCGCGCGTGGGCCTGGGCGTGAAAGTGGCGGCCATCAACCAGCGCTTCACGGTGGGCGCGGTGACGGGCAACGGCGGCGAGTACGACATCGCCATCGACGGCGCCAAGGGCCTGTTCCGGGTCACGGACCAGAGCGGCGCGGTCATGTATACCCGCAACGGCCAGTTCCTGGTCGACAAGACCAACTACATCGTCAACGCCCAGGGCTATCGCCTGACCGGCTATCCCGCCGGCGCGGTGGGCGCCAACCCCGTCGAGCTGCAATTGCCCACGGCCAACGTGCAGCCCAAGGCCACCAGCACGGGCACCACGGTGGCCAACCTGGACGCCAACGCGAAGGTGATCTATCCGGTGGACACGGTCGTCCAGCCCGCCGTGCGCGGTTCGGTCACGCTGGGCGGCACCCCCTATACGTTCACCAAGGACGCCACGGGCAACCTGGTCTGGGCTCCCGGCAATCCGCCGGCCGGTGTCTACGGCACGGCGCCCAACACGGTCGAGCTCGACGGCACGGGCCAGGTAATCGCCGGCGCGCTGGCCAACATCCCCGGCTTCGTCGACTACACGGCCGCCGTGACCGAGCTCGGCAAGCCCTTCGATCCCTCGCAATCGGACACCTACACCAACGCCTCGCCCATGACGGTGTACGACTCCCTGGGCAACTCGCACCAGGTGATGCAGTACTTCGTCAAGCGCCCGGCCGACGCCGCCGGCAACAGCGTCTACGACGTCTATTACACGATGGACGGCGAAGCCATGGCGCCCACGACCGAGGCGGGCGGCGTCTGGACCAGCGGCACGCAGTTCACCTTCAACAAGGCGGGCGCGCTGACCAGCGCGCCGGTGGTGAACCTGTCGTTCGCCCAGCCGGGCGGCACCACCACGCCCGCCGATCCGCTGAACATCGCCATGAACTACGCCGGCACCACGCAATACGGCAGCGACTACAAGCTGGTGGCCAAGCCCGACGGCTATACCTCGGGCGAGTTCAGCGGCGTGAACATCGCGGCCGACGGCAGCATCGTTGCCAACTACACCAACGGCGAGACCCAGGTGGTCGGCACCATCGTGCTGGCGGACTTCTCCAACCTGCAGGGCCTCAAGCCGGTGGGCAACAACGCCTGGCAGGAAACCGCCGCGTCGGGCCAGCCCATCCTGGGCCAGCCGGGCACCAACGGCCTGTCCACCCTGGTCGGCCAGGCCACCGAGGCCTCCAACGTGGACATGAGCCAGGAACTGGTCAACATGATCATCGCCCAGCGCACCTACCAGGCCAACTCGCAGACCATCAAGACGCAGGACGAAATCATGCAAGTCCTGATGAACCTGAAGTAAGCGCGGCGAGACGGCAGCAGGTAACACGCTATGGATCGAATCATCTACACCGCCATGAACGGCGCGGCGCGCATCACGGAGCACCAGGCCGCGCTGTCCAACAACATGGCCAACGTGAACACGCCGGGCTTTCGCGAGCAGATCGCCATGTACCGCTCGGTGCCGGTGACCGACGGCGTGAGCTTGCCCACGCGGGTGTCCACGGTAACGTCCACGCCGCGCAACAACTTCGAAATGGGCACCATGCAGACCACGGGCCGGGAGCTGGACGTGGCGCTGGCCGGCTCGGAGGGCTGGATCGCCGTGCAGACGCCGCAGGGCGAGGCGTTCACCCGGGCCGGCAGCCTGCAGGTGGGCGTGAACGGCGTGCTGCAGACCTCGCTGGGCCAGCCCGTGCTGTCGGAACAGAACGGGCTGATCGACGTGCCCGACCAGGCCGCGCTCACCATCTCCTCGGACGGCACCATCACCGCCATCGGCGCGGGCGATGCGCCGAACAACATCCTGAACCTGGGCCGCATCAAGCTGGCCAGCCCGCCCGAAGACCAGCTCGTGCACGGCGACGACGGTGTGTTCCGGCTGGCGGGCCAGAACGGCCAGCCGGCGCCGCCCGTGCCGGCGAATCCGGCGCTGCGCCTGCTGTCCGGCGTGCTGGAAGGCAGCAACGCCAATCCCATGGCGGCCATGGTGGGCATGATCGAGAATGCCCGCCGTTTCGAGCAGCAGATGCAGGTGATCCAGCAGGCGGACCGCAATGCCGAGCGCGCCAACGGCATCCTGTCCGTGAGCGCCTGACCGACCAATTTTTCAGCGCGCGGCCCGTCCGCCGCCTCAGGAGTAAGACATCATGATGCGTTCGTTGTGGATCGCCAAGACCGGCCTCGAAGGTCAGCAGACGTCGATGGACGTCATTTCGAACAACCTCGCCAACGTGGCCACCAACGGCTTCAAGCGCGGCCGGGCGGTGTTCCAGGACCTCATGTACCAGACCCTGCGCCAGCCGGGCGCGCAGGTGGGCGATGCGCAGCAGCTGCCTTCGGGCCTGCAGCTTGGCACGGGCGCGCGCGTGGCCTCCACCGAGCGCATCCACACCACCGGCAACCTCAACAACACCGGGGGCGAGCTGGACATCGCCATCAACGGGCGCGGTTTCCTGCAGGTAGAGCTGCCCGACGGTACCCAGGCCTACACGCGCGACGGCGCGCTGCAGCGCGATCAGAACGGCCAGCTCACCACGGCCAGCGGCTACGTGATCCAGCCGCCCATGAACATCCCCGACAACGCGCTGACGATCTCCATCAGCAAGGACGGCATCGTGTCGGTGACGCAGCCGGGCGCCGCGGGCGTCAACGTGCAGGTCGGCCAGCTGCAGATCGCCACCTTCATCAACCCGGCGGGCCTGCAGAGCGTGGGCGAGAACCTGTATCTCGAAACCGACGCCTCGGGCCCGGCGAACCTGCTGCAGCCTGGCGTGGACGGCGCGGGCTCCATCATGCAGAACTACGTGGAGACGTCCAACGTCAACGTGGCCGAGGAGCTGGTGAACATGATCACCACGCAGCGCGCCTACGAAATGAACAGCAAGGCCGTGAAGACCTCGGACGAGATGCTCGCCCGCCTGACCCAACTGTGATGCCCATGTCCGTAATGCGCCTGGTATCGAGTGCGGCCCTGGCCCTGGCGGTGGCGGGCTGCGCCATGATTCCGCCCGAGCCCATCGTGACCGGGCCGACCACGGCCGTGCCGCCGCCGCCGCCCGCGCCGGCGGCGCAGCCCACGGGTTCGATCTACCAGCCCACCGCCTACGGCAACTACCCGCTCTTCGAAGACCGCCGGCCGCGCAACGTGGGCGACATCGTCACCATCGTCCTCAACGAAAAGACGAACGCCTCCAAGAACGTCGCCACCAACACCAACCGCACGTCGTCCACCTCGCTGGGCATCGCCGCCGCGCCGTCCTTCATGAACAGCTGGGCGAACGCCAACCTCAACACCGAGGCCACCGGCGGCAACGTGGCGCAGGGCAAGGGCGACAGCACGGCCAACAACGCCTTTACCGGCACCATCACCACCACGGTGGTGGGCGTCATGCCCAACGGCAACCTGCAGGTGGCCGGAGAGAAGCAGATCGCGATCAACCGCGGCAGCGAGTACGTGCGCTTTTCCGGCGTCGTCGATCCGCGCTCCATCACCGGGACGAACACCGTCTCGTCCACGCAGGTGGCCGACGCCCGCATCGAATACCGCAGCAAGGGCGTGATGGACGAGGTCCAGACCATGGGCTGGCTCCAGCGCTTCTTCCTGATCGCTTCGCCGTTCTGACGATGAAACACGATTCTCCGATTTCCGCCCTGGTTTCCGCGCTGGCGCGCGCCTGCCTGGCCGCCGTCCTGCTGGCCGGCATGGGCGCCGCCCATGCCGAGCGCATCAAAGACCTGGCGTCCATCCAGGGTGTGCGGGGCAACCAGCTCATCGGCTACGGCCTGGTGGTGGGGCTGGACGGCAGCGGCGACCAGGTGCGGCAGACGCCGTTCACGCAGCAGAGCCTGACCAACATGCTCTCGCAGCTCGGCATCACGGTGCCGGCGGGCAGCAACATGCAGCTCAAGAACGTGGCGGCCGTCATGGTGACGGCCACGTTGCCGGCCTTTGCGCGGCCCGGCCAGACCCTGGACGTGGTCGTCTCGTCCATGGGCAACGCCAAGAGCCTGCGCGGCGGCACGCTGCTCATGACGCCGCTCAAGGGAGCGGACAGCCAGGTTTACGCGATCGCGCAGGGCAACATTCTCGTCGGCGGCGCGGGCGCGTCGGCTGGCGGCTCCAGCGTGCAGATCAACCAGCTCAACGGCGGCCGCATCAACGGCGGCGCCATCGTGGAGCGCGCCGTTCCCACCACGGTGGCGCGCGACGGTTACATCATGCTGGAAATGAACAGTACCGATTTCGGCACGGCGCAGAACGTGGCGTCGGCCCTCAACCGCAAGTTCGGGGCCGGCACGGCGGTGGCGCTCGACGGCCGCGCGGTGCAGGTCCGCACTCCGCTGGAGCAGGGTTCCATGGCCCGCTTCCTGTCGCAGGTCGAAGACCTGCAGGTGGCGCGCGCGCCCTCGGCGGCCAAGGTCATCATCAACGCCCGCACCGGCTCCGTGGTCATGAACCGCACCGTGATGATCGAGGAGGCGGCGGTGGCGCACGGCAACCTGTCCGTCATCATCAACCGCCAGAACCAGGTTTCCCAGCCCGACACGCCGTTCACCGAGGGCCAGACCGTGGTGGTGCCCAATACGCAGATCGAGGTGCGGCAAGAAAACGGCTCGCTGCAGCGCCTGAACACCAGCGCCAACCTGGCCGACGTGGTCAAGGCCCTCAATGCCCTGGGCGCCACGCCGCAGGATCTGCTGGCCATCCTGCAGGCCATGAAGAGCGCGGGAGCATTGCGCGCCGAACTGGAAATCATCTGATGGCGATCAGCGGAAACGGCGACGCGGCGCGAGGCTCGGGCGGCCAGGATTCGGTCTTCGACCTGGGCCGCCTCTCGAACCTGCGGCGCGAAGTCACGAAAGACCCCTCGGGCACCGAGCAGCAGAAGCAGGTGGCCAAGCAGTTCGAGGCCCTGTTCCTGCAGATGATGCTCAAGCGCATGCGGGAAGCCACGCCGCGCGAGGGCCTGTTCGACTCGGACCAGAGCCGCATGCTGCAGTCCATGGCCGACGAGCAGCTGGCCTTGCATCTTGCCACGCCGGGCATCGGGCTGTCGCAGTCCATCCTGGCCCAGATGCGGCAGGGCAAGCCCGGCGAACTGTCGGCCGACACCCTGAAGGGCGTCGGCCAGGGATCCGACCTGGATTTCGCCACGGGCGGGTCGCGCGAGGTGTCGGCGCTCCTGAACGTCATGCGCTACAACCGCGCCAGCGACCGCGCCATCGCCGCCGCCGAGGGAGCGCCTGACCATGTCGTCAGCTTCGTGTCGCGCATGGCGCGGGCGGCGAATCTCGCCTCGCAGCAAAGCGGCGTGCCCGCCCGCCTCATCCTGGGCCAGGCGGCGCTCGAATCGGGCTGGGGCCAGCGCGAGATCCGTCATCCCGACGGCAGCACCAGCTACAACCTCTTCGGCATCAAGGCCGGCGCGAGCTGGAAGGGCAAGGTGGTGAACGTGCTCACCACCGAGTACGAGAATGGCGTTTCAAAAAAAGTGACGCAACCTTTCCGGGCCTATTCGTCGTACGAGGAATCCTTCGCCGACTACGCCCGCCTGCTGGGCAGCAGCCCACGCTACGAGGCGGTGGCCCAGGCGCGCAACGAGATCGAGGCGGCGCGCCGCATCCAGGACGCGGGCTACGCCACCGACCCGCAATATGCGCAGAAACTGATAGGCATCATGAGCCAGTTCCGGGGCGGGCCCGCGGCGTCGGGGTTTTCCTCGGGAATTCCGGAAGGACTCTAAATTTGAATGACCGCAGGCCGTTAACCGGGTATTCCGAACACAGATTTGCGGTTACAGACGGGGCATTGTCAGCATGAACATGTACAACTTGGCGTTGGGCGGGCTCAACGCGGCTCAGGCGGGTATCGCCACCACCGGCCACAACATCAACAATGCCACCACGACCGGATACAACCGCCAGAAGGTCATGGTGTCCACCGCCGGCGCCCAGGCCACCTCCAACGGGTATATCGGCCGCGGCGTGCAGGTCGATACGGTCGTGCGCAGCTACGACAGTTTCCTCTACCGACAGCTCGTCGGCGCCCAGGGCAGCAGCGCGCAATTGCAGACGCAGCTCGACCAGGTTTCGCAGATCAACAACCTGTTTGCCGACCGCACCGTGGGCGTGTCCCCCGCGCTGTCCAACTTCTTCACCAGTATGAACACCGTGGCCAGCAAGCCCGCGGATCCGGCCGCGCGCCAGGACCTGCTGGGCAAGGCCAACAGCCTGGCCACCCAGATCCGCTCGGCCTACCAGGAAATGCAGAACCAGCGCCTGGGCCTGAATACGCAGATCTCCACGGTGGTGGATCAGGTCAACAGCTACCTGACCCGCATCAACGACCTCAACCAGCAGATCACCATTGCCACGGGCAAGGCCAACGGCGCGCCGCCCAACGACCTGCTCGACCAGCGCGACCAGGCCGTGTCCGAGCTGAACCAGCTCGTCGGCGTGACGACCTACGAGCAGGGCGACAAGATCAACATCACGCTGGCGGGCGGCCAGGCCCTGCTGAGCGGCGACACCATCTATCCGCTGCAGGCCGTGTCCTCTTCCAAGGACGTGGGGCGCACCGTGCTGGCCTACACGCTGCCCGCCGGCGCGGGCAAGACCACCACGGTGGAGCTGACCGACGCCGAAGTCACCGGCGGCACGCTGGGCGGCCTGTTGCAGTTCCGCGCCTCGTCGCTCGACGTGATGCAGAGCCAGCTCGGCCAGCTCGCCGTGGGGCTGGCGCTGTCGTTCAACGAGCAGCACGCGCAAGGCGTGGACCTGGACGGCAACCCCGGCGAAGACTTTTTCGGGCTGTCTTCGCCGCAAGCGGTGCCCAACACCCAGAACAAGAGCAACGCGCAGATCTCGGGCGAGTTCACCAACGTCGCCAACATCAACGCCAACGAATACTCCATCAGCTTCGACGGCACCAACTACCAGGTGCTGCGCCTGCCCGCGGGCACGCAGGTCTACAACGGCCCGGCCACGGGCGCGCCGCCCAATGCCGTGCTCGACCTCGAAGCCGAGATGGGCGTGAAACTGACCATCAGCGCGCCGCCGGCGGCGGGCGACAAATGGTCCATCGCCCCGACCCGCGATGCCGCGCGCGACCTGACCGTGCTGATCTCCGACCCGAACAAGATCGCGGCGGCGGACGCGGCGGGCGGCGACGCCAATGGCAACAACGCCCTCAAGCTGGCCCAGCTCCAGACCGCCAAGGTGTTGGGCAAGGGCAGCATGAACCTGACCGAAATGTACTCCCAGCTGGTCAACACCGTGGGCGTGCAGACGGCGCAGATCAAGTCGGCCGCCACGGCCCAGCAGAACCTCGTCGCCCAGAAGCTCGCCGCCCAGCAGGCGGTTTCGGGCGTGAACCTGAACGAAGAGTACGTCAACCTGTCGCAGTACCAGGAGCAGTATCAGGCGGCCGCCCGCATCGTCGACGTGGCCAGCACGATGTTCGATACCCTGCTGGGCCTGCGCGGCTGACCGGCCCTGGATTGACGGAACATAGAGAACGAATCGGAGCGAAACGATGCGCCTGAGCACCAGCATGATGTACGCGAATGGCCTGAAGGGCATTCTTTCTCAGGAATCGGACATGAACCGCCTGGTCGAGCAGATCGGCACGGGCAAGAAGTTCCTGAGCCCCGCCGACGATCCGCTGTCGGCCTCCCTCAGCATCAACGTGGCGCAGACGCAGAGCATGAACTCCACGTACGCCATGAACCGCGGTACGGCCAGCACCAACCTCAGCCAGGAAAACAATGTCCTGGAATCCATCACGACCGCGTTGCAGGACATCCGCACGCGCATCGTGCAGGCGGGCAACGGCACGTTCTCCGACAGCGACCGGCAGGCCCTGTCCACCGCGCTGAAGAGCGCGCGCGAAGCGCTGCTGGGCCTGGCCAACAGCACCGACGGCAACGGCCAGTACCTGTTCTCGGGCTACCAGGGAAACACCATTCCCTACGCGGTGAATCCGGCCAACGGCAAGATCGAATACAACGGCGACACGGGCCAGCGCGTGGTGCAGGTGGATCAGAGCCGCCAGATGTCCACCAGCGACATCGGTTCCGACATCTTCAACCGCGCCAACCCGGGCTCGACCGGGTACGTGGCGAGCGCGGCGGCGTCCAACCAGGGAACGGCCCAGTTCGGCACCGTATCGGTCACGCCGGGCAGCGCCAACATCGGCAAGAATTTCAGCGTCGAGTTCGAGGCCGATCCGGTGTCGGGCGCGATCGGCTACCGCATCACCACCAGCGATCCGGACGCCGATCCGCCCGTCGCGCCGGTCACGGTTCCCTCGCCGCCCGATCCGGCCACCGCTTATCAGGCGGGCGAGGCCATCGACTTCGGCGGCGTGTCCGTCACGATCACCGGCGCGCCCAAGGCGGGCGACCGCATCGACGTGGAGAGCTTCCAGCAGAGCGGCACCGACGTGGATCTCTTCAGCACGCTGGACAATCTCATCGAAACGCTGGATTCGCCCATCGCGGGCGACGAGGTCGCACTGGCCAGGCTGAACAACGTGCTGGCCACCGCCAACAAGAAGCTGTCGACCAACTACGACAACGTGTTGACCGTGGCGGCCTCCGTCGGCGCGCGCATGAACGAGCTGGAGGCGCTGGACGCCACCGGTACGCAGAAAGGCCTGTCGTACTCGAAATCGCTCTCTGATCTGGAGGATCTGGATTACTACTCTGGCGCCAGCCAGCTTGCCCTGCGGCAGGTTGCCTTGCAGGCCGCGTCCGCGGCATTCATGACCATCCAGGGGTCGAGTCTGTTCAGTCGCAAATAGGCCGTCGAAACGCGCCGCCCCGCAGGGAGCGGCGACAGCGCCTGACGGACGCTGCCGGCCCTGGCGCCGCAGCGTCCGTGCCTGTGTGCGGGCCGGGAACCGTTGTCACACGTCGCATAACGCTTGGGTCTTCCATGCTTGTCAATCTGAAAGTCCGCACCTGCATCCTGCTGGTGCTCTTGTTGTTCACCGGCGCCATGTTTGCCTCCAATGGCGTGGCGTGGTTTGGGCTGAATTCCAGCAACGCAAAGATGGAGGCGATCAACTCGGCCTATGGCGATCAGGCAGGGCGCCTGCACGAAGCCTACAGCGAATTCATGCGTGGCCGGGTGCTGCTCAACACGGCGCTCATGGAGATGCAGCAGGGCAAGACCGAGGCCGCGGCGGCCGACGGCAAGCTGGCGCAAGAAGTCATGCAGAAGGGCTACAGGGCGTTCGAGACTTTCCGCCAGGCTTCCCGGCTCGAAGGTTCCGACGCGCTGGTGCAGAAGCTGGAAGCCGCGTTCAAGCCGTTCGACGAACTGGGCCGGCGCCAGGCCGAAGCCCTGTCGCAGATGGAGATCCAGCAATTCCTGGACCTCAACGACGCGGCGCGGGACGTGAACGCCGCCTTCGCGAAAGCCAGCAACGATTTTCTCCAGTACGTGGACAACCGCACCGATGAACTGGTCCGCGAGGCCGAAGCGGCGCATCGGGTGTCGCGCGGCGTGACGCTGGCGCTGCTCGCGCTTGCCGTGGTCCTGGCGGCGGGATGCTGGCTGTTCATCAGCCGCATGGTGCTCAGGCCGCTGCGCGTGGCCGGCGATCATTTCGACAAGATTTCCGCCGGCGATTTCACGGCCCGCATCGAAGTCGGCAGCACGAATGAAATCGGCCATCTCTTCTCGGCGCTCAAGCGCATGCAGGAGAGCCTGACGCGCACGGTGGCGGCGGTGCGCCGCGGGGTGGACGAGATCACGGTGGGTTCGCGCGAGATTGCGGCGGGCAACACGGACCTGTCCAGCCGCACCGAAGAGCAGGCGGCGTCGCTGGAGCAGACGGCGGCGTCGATGGAAGAGCTGGCCTCGACGGTCAAGCAGAACGCGGACAATGCGCGGCAGGCCAACCAGCTGGCGGCCAGCGCGTCGGACGTGGCCGAGCGCGGCGGTCAGGCGGTGTCCGAGGTGGTGAGCACGATGCAGAGCATTTCGGCCAGCTCGAGCAAGATTTCGGAGATCGTGTCGGTGATCGACGGCATCGCGTTCCAGACGAATATTCTGGCGCTGAACGCGGCGGTGGAGGCGGCGCGGGCGGGCGAGCAGGGCAAGGGTTTCGCGGTGGTGGCGGGCGAGGTGCGTTCGCTGGCGCAGCGCAGCGCGCAGGCGGCCAAGGAGATCAAGGGCCTGATCGAAGACTCGGTGAACAAGGTGGGGGCGGGCTCGCAGCAGGTGGAGCGCGCCGGGGCGACGATGCAGGAGATCGTGGCGTCGGTGAAGCGTGTGACGGACATCATGGGCGAGATTTCGGCGGCGTCGGAAGAGCAGTCCAGCGGTATCGACCAGGTGAACCGGGCGGTGTCGCAGATGGACGAGGTGACGCAGCAGAACGCGGCGCTGGTGGAGGAGGCGGCGGCTGCGGCCGGTTCGCTGCAGGAGCAGGCGCAGCGGCTGGCCGAGGCGGTGTCGGTGTTCAAGATTAACGCGGGCGAGGTCATCGAGGTGCCNGACACCGCCTCGGCCAGCCGCTGCGCCTGCTCCTGCAGCGAACCGGCCGCAGCCGCCGCCTCCTCCACCAGCGCCGCGTTCTGCTGCGTCACCTCGTCCATCTGCGACACCGCCCGGTTCACCTGGTCGATACCGCTGGACTGCTCTTCCGACGCCGCCGAAATCTCGCCCATGATGTCCGTCACACGCTTCACCGACGCCACGATCTCCTGCATCGTCGCCCCGGCGCGCTCCACCTGCTGCGAGCCCGCCCCCACCTTGTTCACCGAGTCTTCGATCAGGCCCTTGATCTCCTTGGCCGCCTGCGCGCTGCGCTGCGCCAGCGAACGCACCTCGCCCGCCACCACCGCGAAACCCTTGCCCTGCTCGCCCGCCCGCGCCGCCTCCACCGCCGCGTTCAGCGCCAGAATATTCGTCTGGAACGCGATGCCGTCGATCACCGACACGATCTCCGAAATCTTGCTCGAGCTGGCCGAAATGCTCTGCATCGTGCTCACCACCTCGGACACCGCCTGACCGCCGCGCTCGGCCACGTCCGACGCGCTGGCCGCCAGCTGGTTGGCCTGCCGCGCATTGTCCGCGTTCTGCTTGACCGTCGAGGCCAGCTCTTCCATCGACGCCGCCGTCTGCTCCAGCGACGCCGCCTGCTCTTCGGTGCGGCTGGACAGGTCCGTGTTGCCCGCCGCAATCTCGCGCGCGCCCACGTTGATTTCGTCCACCCCGCGACGCACCGCCGCCACCGTGCGCGTCAGGCTCTCCTGCATGCGCTTGACGGCAGCCAGGAGCACGCCGATCTCATTGGTGGAAGTCGCTTCCACCCGCGCCGTCAGGTCGCCGGCGGCGATCCTGTCAAAGCTTTCGCCCACGCTGCGCAGAGGGCGCAGGATGACGCGCGTAATAAAGGCGAACGCCCCGGCCAGCATCGCGGCCACCAGGAGGACCAGCGCCCCGTATACGTAGGCCATCAGGGCGCTTTCGGAGCGCGAGCGGGAGATGCGTTCCGCGCTGTAGGCGTTGATTTCCTGCGAGAACTCCGTGAGCTGCTTGTAGAACGCGCCGCTGGCGGCGCCGGCCTTGCCGTTCTTGATGCTCAGGTAGCCCGCGCCGTCGCCCTGCTCGAGCGCGGCAAGCATGGCCTGCGACGCTTGCGCAAAGTTGTTGAACGCATTGAGCAGTTCGCTCTCGCGCGTCTTGCCCACGTTCGTGATCTTGGGAATGGCCTTGAACGCCTGCATCTTTTTCTGCGCGTCGTCCAGCAGTTGCTGCATGAGCCGCGCGTTGTCGGCGGCGCCCGCCGTGTCTCCGGTCGCGCGTTGCGCCGCCACGATGTCGGCTCGGATGGTCGCGCGCAGCATCTGCGTATAGGCGTCCTTGATCAGATTGTTCTGCTGTACGCTGAGGCTGTCCAGCGCATTGATGGCTTCGACATTGGCGCGGGTATTGCTCCAGCCGAGCGCGATGGCGACAAACGCCGCGACCGCCACCACCGCCAGCGCGAGCATCAATCCGGTGCGAACCTTGATATTGCTAAACATTTTCAGTCTCTTCCGCTAAGCACCCGGCGGCATCCGGTCCGACCGGGCATGCCTGCATTCAGGTTTCTGCTGCCTCGATATCCCACGACACTGTTGCTGCCAAATCAGAAAGATTCCCAATCGTCGTCGGCCGGCGCCTGGCGGCGCGCCGCCGGCATGGGCTTGCTGTCGGCCATTCTCAACCCCAAGAACGCGCTCTTCTACGCCAGCCTGGCCGCCATGCTCGGCCCCCAGGCCGCGTCGGGGTGGAAGATGGTCTATGGCGTCTGGATGTTCAGCGTGGTGCTGCTGTGGGACGTCCTGGTGGCGGCCCTGATCGGCAGTCCCGCCGTGCTGCGGCGTTTCGAGCGCGCCCTGCCCTGGCTGGAGCGGGCCTCGGGCGCGATGCTGATCCTGCTCGGCGCGGGCGTGGCGGTTTTCATGCTGGCCCGCTGAGGCAGGCTTAACCCACCAGCGCTTCCAGCGCGCGGGCGCGCGCCAGCCGCCTGAACGTCCGCAACAACAAAACGCCTGCGACGCGAAACAGAAAAATGCCCCATGCCGCGCCCGCGTGCGGGCCAGCCGTCCCCCAGGGGGATTCTTGTTCGCCGGGCCGGCCGGCGGCATGGAAATGCGATTAATTCGTCGCGTTGGTAGAATACGATTGTTTCGTCGCATTTCCTATTCGCATTCCTGCCAGTCGCCCGACGCCGCCATGCCCCGCCCCGCCGCCCCGCAAGTTTCCTCGCGCAAGCAGCCCAAACAGGCCCGTTCCACCCAGCTCGTCGCGGCCATTCTCGAAGCCGCCACTCAGGTTCTGGCCAAGGAAGGCGCACAGCGTTTCACCACCGCGCGCGTCGCCGAAAGAGCCGGCGTCAGTGTGGGCTCGGTGTACCAGTACTTTCCCAACAAGGCCGCCATTCTGTTCCGCCTGCAGTGCGACGAATGGCGCCAAACGACGGACCTGCTGAGCCGCATCCTGGGCGACGCGCGCAAGCCGCCGCTCGCACGGCTGCGCACCCTCGTCCATGCGTTCCTGCGCTCCGAATGCGAAGAAGCCGCCATGCGCGGCGCCCTCGGCGACGCCGCGCCCCTCTACCGCGACGCGCCCGAAGCACAACAGGCCCGCGCCGCTGGCGGCCGCTGCATCCGGGCCTTCATGCAAGAGGCGCTTCCCCGGGCCGCCCCCGCCCGCCGCGCGCTGGCCGGCGAACTCGTCACCACCACCCTGAGCACCGTGGGCAAGGAGTTCTCATCCAGCCCGCGCACGGCCGCCGACATCCGGACGTACGCCGATGCCATGGCCGACATGTTCTGCGCATATCTCAAACACTTGGGCGCGCGCTGACGCCGCCGCCCCGACCTCATGGCGCATCGTGGAAGAACACCTCCATGCCGATGCGCTCGCCCCGCCGCACCCGGCTCACCGCATGCCTGAAACTGACCCGGTACGCCCCTCGCGCCCCTTCCCGGGGCCATCCCGCCGTCGCGACCACGGCCACGTCGCCCAGCCTCAGCGGCGCCACGATCGGGCGCGATTGCATCCGGGGCCGCTGCTCCGTCATCACGAACTCGCCGCCCTCGAAATCCTCCCCCGGCTCGGATAGCAGCGCCGCCAGCTGCATGGGAAACACCTGCCCGCCCTCGGCGCGCTGATGCAGCAGCACATAGTCGTCCACACCCAGCCGACTGAGATGGGACTGCGGCCGGCGCTGCCCCGCCTCGCGATTGCGCCGCAAGAACGCGTCCAGCTCGTCCGGATAGCGGTTCTCGATACCCAGCCGTTCGTTCCGGCGGTTCGCGACGACGGCCAGACAGCGGTAGAACGCCTCGCGCCACGCCGTCCACGGCGCCGGCAGGCGCGATCCGAAATACAACCACTCCCCGCGTCCCGGCGGATTATCCGGCGGTTGCTCATAACCGGCTTCCCGCAACGTGCCGGCCAGGCGCGCCAGCCCGCGCGCCGCGTTCCTGTCGAGCAAGCCCGGCAACAGCGCGTAGCCGTCGGCATCCAATTGCGCGGCAATGCCGGCCCAATCCTGCCGGTCTATCGTCGTGGCCCCGTATTCCTCCGCCAACACGTCCGCAGATGATTTCATGCTCAGCTCGCGTCGTGGAAGATCAGGCCCAGCGTGTAGCGCCTGCCGCATTCCACGCGGCTCACGCCGTGGCGCATCACCGCCTTGCGCAAGCCGCGCCGGCCCTGCGCCGGCCGCTGGCGCACCGTGAACACCACCGCATCGCCCTGGCGCAGCGGCACCACCTCGGCCCGCTGCCCCAGCGCCGAAAGCTCCGTCATCACGAACTCCCCGCCCGTGAAATCCCTGCCCGGCGCCGACAACAGAATCGCCGCCTGCAATGGAAACACATGTTCGCCGTAAACATCCTGGTGCAGGCAGTTGTAATCGCCTTCCCCGTATTGCAGTATCAGCGGCGTCGGCCGCGCCTGCCCCGCCTGCCGGCAGCGCAGGAGAAACGCGTCCAGCTCGTTCGGATACCTCGCCTCGATCCCCAGCGACCGATTCCAGCGGTTGGCAATCGGCGCGAGCTTCTCATACAGGCCCTGGCGCAGCCGCTCCACCAGCCGCGGCAACGGATATGCGAATACTGGTACTCGCCGCGCCCGAACCCGTGACGCGCCATCGCGATCCGCGTCCGAAAGCGCGCCTGCTGCGGATACAGCCCCGCCAGCGCCTCGCATTGCGCCGGCGTCAACAGCCCCGGCAAAACCGCATGACCATACGCATCGAGCGACTGCTCGACGCCCGCCCAATCGTACTTGCCGCGCGCCGCCGCATCGTCATGGCCCTCGACGGCCGGGATTCTGGCCGGGGTTCCTGGACTCATCATGGCCTCCATTGCCCACGCTCCGTTGCCGGCGCGGTTTGCCGGCGTTTCAGCTTCGGCGACCGGCTCGCCGCGCGCCCGCGGAATCCGGCCGCGTCGCCGGCCGGTCGAATGACCAGCATAGAAGCCGCTCCGCAGCCCGGAACTCCGTTTCTTGTGGCCATGCGAACTCGCGGCAAGCAGCTATTCATTCCACGCTTTTCCCCTTTCCGCCCCTGCCCCTCATGCGGCTTGACGTGCAGCCGCGACCCGAACAAACCGCCAAGAACGCACGAGCCAGAGGGACACCTTTCATCAATCGCTTCGTCCTGTCGGGATGGCAACAAGGGCCCGCAATGCCGACTTCCGAGTGATCGCGCCCGCGGCTCCCGGCATTTCTTTGTCCGACCCAAGATCCTCGGCCTCGACAGGCTGCCGGCCGCCATCGGAACGCCAATACGGGTAGGCAGCTCGGCGCTTGGCTTGATGGTCCGCCGAGACGTGGACATTACGGTCATATGCGAAGCGCTGGATCAGAAAACGCAAGAGGCCGTCGTTGAACTCGGCGCCAGGATCTCGATGCACGAGCTTGTCGGCGATCTCACGCAGTCCTGGATGCCGTGTCACCGACGGCTCGCGGAAAACGCATAAAGACGGCGTGTTGAACAGGCGCTGCGCCAGACCTGCGCCTCACGCCTCCATTCTGCCCAGCGCCGCCGCGGCCTGCTCGAGCCCGCCCAGAACGGTATCGGCAACACGCGGAGAAAAGCCTGGCGGCAAATCCGCCCGCGCCTCGGCAATGGCCGCCGGCGTGCGCGCAAGAATCTCCTCGATAAGCGGTTCGGCCGTCGGGCCATAACCCACCTGCTGAGCCGTGCTGTTGAAGTGCCGCCGCTGGATGCCGTGCATCTCGTAATGCCGGTTCTTGCCGAGCAGGGCCATTGCCAGCCTGACCTCCTGCGGCGACCATTGATCAGGGCCGTCGCCCAGCACCGGATACGCCGACATCACGTCATACAGCCGCGTCAATCGAAAGCGGCCCCTCGGCAGCAACCGGATGCTGAAATTCTTGGCGTGGCCGTCCGGCGCGCGCAGCAGCCAGAACAGCACCTGCGCGGCCATCAGCGACTTCATGTCGGCCTCCGCCTTGACCGACTGCCGCAAGGTGGAGAACAACGCCTTCAGCCCCGGGCCGCCCTCATTCTCATACTTGCGCAACGGGGAACAACCCTCGACCTGGCAGAAATCCTCCTGCGGCAGCCGCATGAGCCATTGCCCGTCCGGCGCCACGCGCCGATCGAAACGCGCCACCACCAGCACGCGCTGCCTGCCGAACGTCTCGATATGGGCATCCGCGACATCCAGCCCATATGCCCTCAGCAGCCTCAGGCACAGCCACTCGTTGTCCACCGACGTCGTGAAATCCGCCCGGCGCCCGCCCACCAGGCCGAGCGGGAGCTTGAAAATATGGCTCGTCGGCGTGGCGCGCGCGCGCCAGCCACTGCCCGTTCCACCGCAGCAAAGCCATCTTCTCCTGCGCGCCCGCCAGCGAAATGCGGAAGTCCGCGTCCGGGTCACGGCCCGCCGCGAAAGCCTGCGGCGACACCGTCTCGACCAGATGCCGTTCGATATCCTCCTCGGACAGCGGCACCCCGTCGATGCGGTCAACATCCCGCGGCGTCTCGTCCTCGCCCAGAAGCTGCACCGCCCCCACGCAATCGCGGCCAATGGCCGACAGCAGATCGAACGGCTCCGGCGAGCGCGTCCTGAATCGCTCCGCCACGCGTCTTCGGATCGCATCGCTGTCGGGGAGGAGTTCGATCAAGAGCAAGAGATCACGGGTGGCGATCTTTTTCTTTGCATCGATAAGCCATTCGCTTTGCACCAATTGGTCGGGCGGTTGCTTGTAGAACATCAGCGACAAGATGCAGTTCGTGCAAGCCTGCCCTGCATCCTGACGCGCAGGATGTTGGCGTCAGGAGCTTGGAAACCCCTCGATGCCCGGAACGCCGCATGAAATCATGCTTTCCAGATAAGATTATTACCGTCAAAGACCGACCGGCCTCAATGGTAAGCAGGAAGTCTGGATCGACTTCCGAGGGCTTACCGTCGGTTCTGTCGCAAAACCGTTTTGCTGGCCGCGATAGCCATCGATAGATGGCGCGACGCACTTACCTGTAAATCAATACGTTACGACAGTTTTTCGATAATCGGCGACAGCCCCCGAAGGACGTCGAGTCACTTCCGCTCGATCATCAGCACTCTCGCAGACCCGCATAGTCAAAGGGGTTTCGATGATTGACATGGGCCACTACCATCGCTTTTACGGTCATCCGACAGGAGCTTTTCCTGGCAGGAAAGATAGAGCTTTGAGAGGCACCGCCGACCTCAGGCTGTTTCTAACCCGCCAACACGTACGCCTGTTCATGCGACCAACTCATCGCCAGGCGTGCGCCAGTGTGCACCAGGCGCGTATCAAGGTTGACCGCCATTGCCTTGACGTTCTGCTGCCCGACCTTGCCGTGCACCAGCGCCCTGTCGCCAAAGTTCAGCACGCTGCTTACGGTGAACACGCCTCTCTCCTGGGCAGCATCCCGCAATGGAGCGAACTGAATAGCCTCCGGCCTCACCATGAGGTGCGCCTTGGCGCCTGCAGAGAGGTTGCTCGACGTAGCCCGAACCGCCCCCAACAGTTCGCTATGAACGCGGCCCTCGTCCGGATCGTCGATCACGACGTCGAACAGGTTGCTGTCCCCGATGAAGGTGGCGACAAAGCGAGTCGCCGGCCGGTCATAGACCGTCAGCGGAGCGTCGAACTGCTCGATCTTGCCCCGATTGAACACGGCTATACGGTCCGACATCGCCATCGCTTCGCTCTGGTCGTGCGTGACGAACAAGGTAGTCATCCCCAACTCGGTATGCAGCCGCTTGATTTCCAGTTGCATCTGCTCGCGCAGGTTCTTGTCGAGCGCGCTCAGCGGTTCGTCCAGCAACAGGACGTCAGGCTCGAATACCAGCGCGCGCGCCAGGGCGACCCGCTGCTGTTGTCCGCCCGACATCTGCGTGGGCAGTTTTTCAAGCTGTCCAGATAAACCCACGCTGGCCAGGGCCCGCTTCGCGCGGTCCATGGCATCCTTGGTATTGAGCCTGCGCATGCGCAACGGAAACGCGACGTTTTCCTGGGCTGTCATGTGCGGAAACAACGCATAGTTCTGGAACACCACGCCGATATTGCGCTGGTGCACGGGCACGCTCACCAGCGAGCGGCCATTGATGCTGATGTCTCCTTCGCTGGGCGCCTCGAATCCGGCGATCATCGACAACGTTGTCGTCTTGCCCGATCCGCTGGGCCCCAGCAAGGTGACGAACTCTCCCTTGCGTATCTGCAAATCCACGCCGTCCACCGCACGGCCTTGGCCATCGTAGCTTTTACATAAGCGAGAGACACACAAGTAACTTGACTGCGGCGTGACGCAGGCGGTCTGTGCCTGGTGTACCGCCGGCGCGGCCATGGTAAATGCGGACATGTTTTCCCCCTGGGTCAACTATAGGAATTCGAAATATTCGCGGTCCCCGATGGCGTGGTCGCGCGCTGGCGAAGCCGGACGGATCGGTAGTGCTTGGACGCCGCATAGAGAATGGTGAACAGCAACACCGCCGCCAACAACAGCGCAGACACGACCGACATCACCGGATCCGATTCCATACGCAAGCTTTCGAACATCTTTCTGGGAAGCGTGGGCACGTCCCGTCCGGAGATAAACAGTGCGACCACCGCCTCATCGAAGGAATGTGCGAAGGCGAACAAGCCGGCCGCCAGAAAGCCTGGGCGCAATATCGGAAACGTGACCAGCCAAAATGTCTTCATGGGCGCAGCACCCAGGCTGCGGGCCGCGCGCTCGAGATTCACATCGAAGTTCTTGAGGTTGGCCTCCAGGATGAGGTAGGCGATGGGCACGCACAGACAGGCATGGGCCAGAATCACGCCCAGGTATGTCTGGGTCAGTTTCAGACTTCCCAGGTAAAGGTAATAGCCCAATGCCATCACGATGTTCGGGACGATCAAGGGAAGAATCACCAACGCCCGTCCCAAGGCGCGTCCCCTGAAGGGATAACGCACCAATGCAAACGTGGCGGGCACGACCAGCAACAACGTCAGCAGCGCCGTCGCCACACCGATCAACAGACTATTGGCGGTGGGCAGCAGCCATGCGTAGTCCGAAAAGTACGCCGCGTAGTGTTGCAGCCCGTAGCCCGGCGGCGGGAAGATCAGCGACGCCGAGGTGCTGAAAGACATCGGCACCACGATCAGCAAGGGAGCTCCAACGAGCACGACCAGGGGAACAGCTAGCCAGTACATCCATCTCATTTCTTTGCTCCCCGGCTCTGTCGAGCGTCGAACCACCAGCTATAGAAGCCATAGAGCAATAGCGTGACCAGAGTCAGCACGACCGCCATCGTGGAGGCATCGCCGAAATTCCCCATCTCGTCCATTTGCTGTCCGATCACGCCGGCTATCATCTGCTCGCGCGGCGACCCCAGCAGGACGGGAATGACGTAAAAGCCCAGGCAGATAATGAAGATCATGGTGCAGCCATTGATCACGCCGGGCAGCGTCTGCGGAAAGAACACCTTGCAAAATGCCGTCCAAGGGCGGGCACCCAGGCTGCGGGCGGCGCGGACATACACCGGGTCGATCTTCTTCATGACCGAGTACAGCGTAATGGCCATGAGCGGAACCAGAACATGGACCATGGCCAGGGTGGAACTGAACCGCGTGAACAGCAGCTCCGGTGGCGAGGACCAGCCCAGCGCCCGCATGACTCCCAGGATGGGTCCGTTGTTGCCCAGCAGGATCATCCAAGCGTAGGTCCGCACCAGAAAGCTGGTCCAGTAGCTCAACGCGACCACCAGGAGCGCGATGTTGCCGTATCGACGCCGGGCGCCCGCCATGAAATAGGCCAGCGGATAGCCCGCCAGCAGGCAGCAAAGCGTCACGATGCCCGCCGTCGAGAACGTGACTCCCAGCACGCGCCAATAGAACGGATCGGAGAAAAAGTTGCGATAGTTGTCCAGGCCGGGCTCGGGATCCGTGAAGCTGAGCGCGAATACTTCCGCCAGCGGAAACAGGAAGAAAACGGCAAGGAAAACCAGCAACGGGGCCAAGAGCAGATAGGGTAGCGGCCGGGTGGCGGGGTGACGGTCCATGCTCCATGCCCTCCTTCAGCGCATGACCCAGCGGTCGAATCGCTGGTTCAATTCCTGCAATTGCGGCGTGAGCTTGGCGAAATCCTGCTGCACGGTCTTGGCGTAATTCTCGGGATACGTCGGCATGTAGCGCGCGGCGTCTTCCGGAATGTGGGCGAATACCCGCTGGTCGATCGGACTGTAGTCCGCATCCATGCAAAAGCCGGCCAACCGCTCCGCGCGCAGCGCCGAAGCGATGAAACGCCAACCGGCTTTCGCGCGCGGCGACCCTTTGGAGACTACCCAATAGGCCTGGTCGATCTGGGCCTGGTTCCATACGATTTCGATGGGAACCCCTTCCTTGGCCATGTGCACGGCACGTCCGTGCCAGATGCCCATGGCGGTGACTTCGCCATCGCGCAGCAGTTGGTATGACTGCTGCCCCTGGGTCCACCAAACTCGGATGTCGGGCTTAATACGGTCCATCGACGCAAAAGCGCGGTCCAGGTCCAGGGGATAGAGCTCGGCGGGCGCAACGCCATCGGCCATGAGTCCCAGCGGCAGTACCCTGGCGGCATAACGCTGCAGGCTGCGCGTGCCGGGGTAGGTTTTGACGTCCCAGAACTGGGCCCAGTTCTGCGGCCCTTCTTTCAGTTTGTCTTTCCGATAGGCGATCAAGGTGGCGAAAACATGCGAACCGATGCCGTTGCCGAGGCGCTGGCCCGGCGCCAGCGACGCCACGTCCACGAGGCTCTCGTCTATGGGTTCGATCAGGCCGGCGCGCTCGGCGCGTATGAGTTCCGAACCGCTAATGGCCGTCACGTCGAAGTCGTAGACGCCCGTCTTCGCCTGGGCTGCCAGCCGCGCATAGGAAACGGGTGAGACAGTCCGTATCGGGATGCCCGTTTCCTTGGTGAAAGGATCGAACAGGTGCGCCTGCGCAGCCCTGTCCCAGATCCCGCCCCAGGTATTGACGAACAAAGGATCCTGCGCGCGCGCCGTGGACACGTAGGGCGACAGCGCCATGCCCAGCGCCGCGGCGCCCAGACGCTTGACCGCCGAGCGGCGCGCGGGATCGGCCAATGTACTTTGTGTCATGATGGTACCCCCTCGAAATAGGTTCTTTTCTGCTTTGTGGCTCAGCGCATTACCCAGCGGTCGAACCGGCTGGTCAGAGCATTGAGCTGCGGCGCCAGAGCGGCGAAATCCTGCTCGATGGCTTGGCGGTAATTGGCGGGATAGGTCGGCATGGCTACCGCGCGCGCCTGCGGGATTTGCTCGAACACTCTTGGATCCACCGGGCTGTAGCCGCCCAGCATGCAGAACTGCGCTGCGCGTTCGGCGCGCAGGATGGACGCGATGAACCGCCAGCCGGCCTTGGCCCGGGGCGATCCCTTGGATACCACCCAGAACCCGCGGTCTATCTGCTGCTGGTTCCAGGTGAAATCCACCGGCGCGCCATCGCCCATGAGCTGCTGGACCCGGCTGTGCCACATCCCGATGGCGCTCACCTCGCCGCCGCCGAGCAATTGATACGACTGCTGGCCTTGCGACCACCATGTCCGTATGCTGCTCTTGATGCGGTCCAGGGAACCGAAACCCCGGTCCAGATCCAGCGGATATAGATGATGGGTGTCCGCACCGTCGGCAACCAGGGCCAGGGGCACGACCCGGGCGGCGTAGCGCTGCAGGCTGCGCCCTCCGGGAAACTGCCGCGTATCCCAGAACTCCGGCCAGGACTGCGGCGGCTGCTGGAACTTGTCCTTGCGCCAGGCGATGACGGTGGAGAAAGCCATGACCGCGACACCGCTGCCGATAACCTGCCCCGGCGCCAACGATTGCACGTCGATGATGCTGGTGTCTATGGGTTCCAACAGGTCGGCATCGATGGCCCGCATCAACTCGCTGCCGCCGATTTCCGTAACGTCGAATTCGTATACACCCGTGCGCGCCTGCGAAGCCAGGCGAGAAAAGGAAACCGGGGAAACCGTGCGGATGGGAATCCCGGTATCCCTGGTAAAAGGCTCGAACAGGCTCTGCTGAGCGGCCTTGTCCCAAGGACCTCCCCAGGTGTTGATATACAGCGGCTCGGCGGCCCGGGCGGGCCTGGCCCAGGGCGCCGCTGCGAGCGTGGCCGCGGCTGCCGCTCCCTTCAAGAGGCTGCGCCGGCTTCGGGAATCGGGAAAAATGGCTTTGCTCATGCCGGCACTCCCTTCCGAAGCGCGCGCTCGCTCCTGGCGGACAATCGCGGGAACAGGGCCTGCGCATTGCCGCGCGATATCGCCTCGCGCTGCGCCCCGTCCAGCGGACAAGCGTCCAGCAGGCGGGTGAAATGGTCCACCCGGCTCGCCGAGGCATGCGGAAAATCGCTGCCGAACGTGATCTTGTCCGGATCCGCGAAGGCCAACAGACAGGCAAGCGCATAAGGGCTGGAGGACAAGGCGGTGTCGAAGTAGAAGCGGCGCAGGTTCGCCAGACCGGCCTCGTGGTTTCCATCGGGGGAACACTGGCGAGCCATCCGTTCGGCGGCATAGGGCAGGAATCCCCCCGCGTGCGACAGGATGATCTTGAGATCGGGAAAACGCTGCATGTACCCGGCTCTCGCCATGTTGATCGCCGCGCGCGTGGTATTGAGCAAGAAGTCCGCCGCGTGACCTGGTATGCCGGGCAGCTCCGGCGCCGGAAGCTCATTGGGGTGCACCAGCACGACCGCCGCCCGGCGGTTCAGCTCCATCATCAAAGGATCCCATGCGGCCTGGCCGAGATAGGCATTGCCCACGTTGCTCATCAGCACCACGCCGTCCGCCCCCAGCACGTCCAGCGCGTATACCGCCTCTTCGATAGCCCCATCCACGTCCGGCAAGGTCAGCGTGGCGAAGAAACCGAAACGGTCCGGCCGCGACGCGACGACGTCGGCCGCGTAGTCATTGACCTCTCGCGCCTTGATGCGCGCCTCGCGGTCGTCGCCCAGGTGCACACCGGGTGTGGACACGGAGAGCACGGCCGAAGCAATACCCTGGCGGTCCATCAGTTCCAGGGCAATCGCAGGCGACCAGCGCGGATGCGGCATACCGGGTATGCCGTTATCGGTCAACCACGCCGCGTAGGCGGCGGGCACAATATGCTGATGCGTATCGATGCGGGCAAGCGTCACGATGGATTTCCTTGGATTGCCAGCCCCGAAACTCAGAGCACGGCCTCGATGATCTGGAGCGCATCCCGCGCCGCGTCGGCCACGCGGTTCCGGGTGCGCCAAAGCCCGGTTTCCCGGCACCACCGCAGCGGGCCAGGCTCCAGCGCCTGCCATTCCTGCAGGTCGTGCAACCCGGGCAACAGCGTGCTCTGGGCGGTCAGGCCGTAGGGATCATGGCCATAACGGCCGCAGGCGCTGGACTCCAGGTTGATCAGCAGGCGGCTAAGCCGCTTTTGCGCGTCGTCCAGCCGCTCGATACGGCCGTCATGGGGGCGGTCGTTGCAGGCCTGGACCGCCTGCGCCAAACCGCCGGCCCTATCGGCCAAGCGGTCCAGGCTGGCGGCCAGCGGCAATAATTCCAGGGTGTCGTCCGCTCCCGCCAAAGCCCGCAGGCGTTCGGCCAGGCCGAGGGCTACGTCCGAGAAGTCGAAGGGCAATAGCGGCAGCGTGCACAAGTCCCAGAGATAAGACGCGTAGGCATGCATATGCCGTTCCAGGCTGGCGAAATCGACCTTGTCCAGCGTGTTGCTGGCCGTGTGGTGCCACCAGCCGAAAGGCGCATTGGCATTGGCGCTCAACACCTGCGGCGAATACGAGGCCAGCCCGGCCAGCATGGGTATGCCCAATCCGAAGAAGGAAGCATCGCCAATCTTGGTGGAACGGCGCCAACTGCGTTCGGTATCCGGGAAAAGCCGGGCATCGCAATCCTGGACATAGCGGCGCAGCTGCGTATTCGAATGGCTGCTCCAGCGCGTCGCCCCAAGGCAGCCGGGCTGGTCGATCTGAAGATAAGCCGCGGCGTGATCGCGCAGCCTCTCCCAATTACGATCCGCATAATGCGCCGAACTGAGCATCCCTCCCGTCTCGTGTCCTTCCCAGAAGGCGAAGACCAGCCCCCGGCGCAGCTCGGCGCGCTGCGAGCCGAACAAGCGCGCCAGTTCCAGCAGACAGGCGCTGCCCGTGGCATTGTCCGTCGCCGACGGCCCTTGCCAGGAGTCCTGGTGGCCTCCGGCGATGACGAAATCCTCGCCCTGCCCGCCAAGCTCGCCCACGGTGTAATGCACGGTGCGCCAGCCATTGTCGGGTTGCACATGCAGGCGCAGCGCCAGCGGCCGAGCCTTGAGCCTGGCCTGCAGATCCAGACCGTCGCGGCGGGAAATTCCGGCCGCTGGCAAGGCTGACTCCAGGTCTTCCATGTCATGTTGGCTGGCGGGATTGCCCCAGATGCTCTTGACGGACCCATAGGGCAAGGCATCGCCCGCGTCGCTTCCCCAGTTGATGGTAATGAGGCCGACGGCGCCCGCCGCGCGGGCAAGCCGGTGCTTCTCGGGACGCGAAGGCGGCAGGCCCAGATCGACCAGCACAATCTTGCCAGCCGCTGCCGCCCGCTCCAGCTCGCCGGGCGTGCCGCCGCCGGCGTAGACGACTTCCGCCAGCAGGCCGGCGGATGGCGTCTGGCCGCAATGCGCGCACGTCTGCAATACGTACCGCAGGCCCTCCCCCTCCAGGCGGGCGGGACCCGGCACGCTGACCAAACCCGGCGTCGCCACCACGCGCGCATCGACGCCCGCCTGCGCCAGGCGATCGGCGCTGTAGCGCGCCATCTCCTCGCCCGCGTGCGTGCCGGCCAGGCGGGTGGGGATGCGCAGGCTGATGTGCTCGACATCGCGGCGCAATGCCGCCATATCGATCTGCTGGAGCAAGCGCAGGCGATCCATGGGTCAGAACGCCAGCAGGCGCTTGGGGTTGTCCACCAGCATGGTATCGAGATCCGCGCTGCGGAATCCCTTCTTCTCCAGGCGTGGCAGGAAATCGGTGTAGAGGTAGCCCATCTGCACCTTTTCGTTGAGGAGTTGCGGATTGAGTTCCGTGGATCCGCCGCGCGGATTGAAGAACCAGCGGTCGTAGGTAATGACCATCCGGTCCAGATAGCCGTCGCTGGCCAGGTCGCACATCAGGTTTGCCAGTTTTTCGTCCAGCTCGTCCGTATTGCCGTGCCGCCAGGGGATGCCCATGTGGTCGATCTGCACCGTCGCGCCCCGGTCGCAAATGTCCTTGATCTGTTGCAGCGAGCCGTTGACGAAGGCGTGGCCGATGATGATCTTTCCAGGGTCTGCGCCCTCATCCGCCATGAGCTCGATCTGGTCGATGCCGGGATTTCCGACGGTGTAATCGGTAGGGTCCGTGTGCGTATTCACACAGCAGCCCAATGCCTTCTGCGCGCGGCCGGCGCCGCGGATGGCGCGCTCCTCGAACTTGCCCACGCGGCGCCCGCTGGGCCCGATGGGGCTGGGCCGAGGGTCGATGCTATCCATGCCGGTGGCCACTTTGATGATGCCGGCCTTGATGCCGGTCTTGGTTCCGGCAAACACCATGCCTTCGGTGATGTCGCGAATGAAGAACTCGGCGAACTCTTCAATGGATTGCGTGCGCCACCAGTAAGGCAGGCCCAGGTGCTCGGGGAAGAAGCCGGTGGTGCCGATGATGTTGCAACCCGATTTCAGCGCGACATCGTGCATCAACTGTGGATGGCGGCCGACCTCGCAGGGAGTCAAGTCGACCATGGACGTGAAACCGTAGTCCCGCACTGCCGCGCCCAGTTCGGCCGCGATGCGCTCTGTGGTTTCGGCCAGATCGAATGCACAGCGATGGTCGACTTCGGACCCCGGAGTGCTGTAGAGCAGATGCTCGTGAGTCAACGTTCTGCCGAGGAAGGACGGGTCTATGTCACCCGTGACGGTACGGACGATGGCCATGCTATCTCCTGCGAGTTTGATCGGAAGACGAAACCGGCAGCCGCCCTTGCGCCACCGGGAAAGGACCGTCCCGGGCTTGCTCCTAGCGTGATGGGGAAGCGCCGGACGGCAGTAAAGAAAAAGAGTTGTCCGCTGCATTCACGTGTGCGGCCATGGCGCGGGCGGCCGCCTCGCCATCCCGCTGCAGAATCGCCTCGTAGACCGCGCGATGCTCCTGAACAGCCGCCGACCTCCGGCCCGGCACCGTAGCCGCCGCGCGCGAATGTTCCTCTAGCACCGTGCGCAGTTCCTCGATGAGCTTGACGAATAGCGGGTTACCGGTGGCATGGGCGATGGCCACGTGAAATGCGACATCCAGCTGATTGCGCTTGTACGCATCTTCTTCGGTTTCCATCGCATTGACGATCTCGGCCAGCGTGCCCAGGTCGGCCTGCGACCGGCGTTCCGCCGCGGCGCGCGCCGACGGCACCTCCAGGCAGCGGCGCACCTCATTGAGCTGCTCCGGCGTGTACTGCCCCATCAGCATGGGCGTGGCGACCGTGCGCGAGGCTACGTAACAACCGCGGCCGTTGAGCGTCTTGGTCAATCCGAGGGCCTGCAGACCCACCAAGGCCTCGCGGATGACTGGCCGGCTTACGCCAAAACTGCGGGCCAGGTCGTTTTCGGACGGCAGCTTGGAATCCACCGCCAGCTTGCCCGTCTCGATCAGCGTGATCAGCCGAGCACGGACATCCTGTGCGGCACTGCGCTTGAGGACGGGGGCCAATTCCAAATCATCTATGAGTTGCATATCTGTATAGCTGTATGACAGTTGTTGGAAGAATTCTAAATGTCGAATTCAACAAAAACAATAGAGCCTAGTGTTTTCACTAGGTTATAGCAAAACCAGCTATCTGGAGATTGCCAATTTCTTCACTCGACCCTACCATGCTGTATTACAGCATTACAACAATGGAGAGGAAACGATGACTCAATCCAGCAAGAAGGTAGAAGTGTTGCTGCTTCCTGGCTTCCAGGAACTCGAATTCTGGTATCCGGTGCTGCGCCTGCGCGAAGCCGGCGTCGGCGTGAGCGTCGTCGGCCGCGATGACACGCAAACCGTTTTCAGCCGGCTGGGCTATCCGGTCGTCGCCGAACAGGCGAGCGACAGTGGCTCAGGCGATCTGCTGATCGTCCCCGGGGTCGTGGGAGAGCCGGATGCCGCAACGCGCGACCAGGCGCTCTCCTCGATCCGCGCGGCCCGCGCCCGGGGCGCGCTCATTGCAGCCAGCGGCAGTTCGGTGGCCCTGCTTGCGGAAGCTGGCGTGGATACGGCCAGGGCCATCACCGCCGCCGGCGTGGACGACATGCCCGCATTCATGCAAACCGTGCTGGCCCGGACCTGCTAACCACTGACCGATTGACATAGGATCGCCATGAATCTCGCTCAAGCACAAATTGCCGTTCTCGCCGAACACCAGTACCAGGAACTCGAACTCTGGTACCCGCTCATGCGGTTGCGCGAGGCCGGCTGCAACGTCCTGGTCGTCGGCCCTTCCGATACCCAGGTCTACGGCAGCAAGCTGGGTTACCCCATCGTCGCCGATCTGGCCGCCGAGGAAGCCGATCCGACGGATTTCGATGCCGTGGTCGTCCCCGGCGGCTTTGCCCCCGAGGGCCTGCGGCGCAACCCCGCCATCGTCAGCCTGGTCAAGGGCATCCACGACCAGGGCGGGCTCGTCGCCGCCATCTGCCACGCCGGCTGGGTTCTCGCAACGGCCGGCATTGCCCGAGGCCGCAATCTGACATGCGTCTCGCTCATCAAGGACGACGTCATCAACGCGGGCGCCAACTACATCGATCAGCCTGTCGTACAGGACGGCAACATCATCACCTCCCGCCTGCCGGGCGATCTGCCCGAATTCGGCCGGGCCATCGTGGATTACCTCGCCACCCATCCGTCCACCCGCAGCAGCAACCACCCACTGCGACCCAGCCGTTCGCGCGGCTTCGCCAGCGCGGCCTACGAATCCCCCGCCAAGGTCGTCATGACCGCCCGCGGCAAGGCTTCGGCCAACTACATCATGACGGTCGTCTCCGAGGGAGACGGCAAATGAATGCCCGCGAAGAAACCGGCTTGCCGCGCATCGTCTTGCGGGGATCTCCCTACGAGCGCGGCTTGCGCTACGGCCAGTTGGCGTGGGACCGGATACGGCGATCCATGGCGTTCTACGGTGAAGTCTTCCGGCACCATGCCGGCCTGTCCTGGGAAGACGCCATCCGCATTGCCGGACGCTATCGACCTTACATCGCCGACTTTTCGCCCGACAGCCTGCTCGAAATGCAGGGAATCGCCGAAGGTGCCGGCCTGACGGCCGACGACATCCTCGTGCTGAACGCGCGCAGCGAGCTGATGTTCTCTTCCGCCACCCGCCCCACCGCCGCGGCCGCCGGCGAGTGCACGTCTTTTGCGGTCCTGCCCGATACGACGGCAAATGGGCACACTTACGCGGGGCAGAACTGGGACTGGATCCCCACCGCGATGGAAACCGCCGTCGTACTGGAGGTGCACCGCGACGACAAGCCCAGCTACGTCACGGTGGCGGAGGCAGGCCACTTGGCGAAGGCGGGCATGAACGACGCGGGCCTGGCCGTTTGCACCAACACCCTGGTGTCCAACCTGGACGGCGACCGCGTCGGCGTGCCCTATCACATCGTCCTGCGCTCGCTGCTCGACGCGCCGACCATATCGGCAGCCACACGCCTGATTTATGCCGCCCAACGCGCGTTTTCCGCCAACTACCTGCTAGCCCACCGCGACGGACTGGCCGTCAATATCGAAACAACATCCGGCGATGCTCGCGGCGTCAGCACGCGCCTGCCCAAGGACGGCCTGCTGGTCCATACGAATCATTTCGCTGCCGACGACTTCAAGCAATACGACATACGCGTCAACCTTTATCCAGGCAGCCTGTTCCGCCTGGACGACGTGCGGCGCAACCTGCGGCGGGAAGGACGAGCCATAACAATCGAAGGAATCCAGCACGCCCTGCGCAGCCATCACAACGCGCCAGACTCCGTCTGCTGGCACCCCGACACTGCCAAGCCGGCGCTGGATCGTAGGGCCACCATTACCTCCATCATCATGGATCTGGACGCGGGCGAATTCCTTTTCACTGCCGGCCCGCCCTGTTTCTCCGACTACACCTCGCTGCGGGTAGGAGCGCACTCCGCCGAAAAGGAAAGCTCCCATGAACGGTGCTGAAAGCCTGGTCCGCTCCCTGCTCAACTGCGGCGTAAATACCTGCTTCGCCAATCCCGGCACCAGCGAGATGCACTTCGTCGCCGCCCTGGACCGCGTTCCCGGCATGCGTTGCGTGCCGAGCCTGTTCGAAGGGGTTGCCACGGGCGCGGCGGATGGCTACGGCCGCATGCTGGACAAGCCCGCGGCAACGTTGCTGCACCTGGGCCCCGGCCTGGCGAACGGGCTTGCCAATCTGCACAATGCGCGGCGCGCCGGCACGCCTGTCGTCAATATCGTCGGCGAACATGCGTCCTGGCATCTGACCGCCGATGCGCCCTTGCACACTGATATCGCCGCGTTGGCGGGGCCCATGTCGCGCTGGGTCCATACGTCGGCGGGCAGCCTCCAGCTCGGGCAGGACGCGGTCGATGCCGTGCATGCCAGTATGGCCAAGGGCGGCCAGGTCGCTACACTGATTGCCCCGGCCGACGCGGCCTGGCAACCCGGCGCCGTCGGCGGCAAGCTGGAACCGCCCACCTGCGCGCGCCCCCGGCCGAGGCCATCGGTGCTGCCGCGCGGGCGCTGCTCGCCCCCGGCCGCAGCATGCTCATGGTGGGTGGACGTGCGCTTCGTGCGCCCGCCCTGGAGGTCGCCGCACGCATTTCCGCGCTCACGGGGGCCCGGCTGGCCTGTCCGACTTCCAACGCCCGCATCGAACGCGGAAGCGGCCGTGCAGCGGTGGAGCGGATGCCCTATCCGCTGTCGCGCGCAATGGCATTCATGCAAGGCGTCGAGCGGCTGATACTGGTCGCGCGCGCGCACCTGTAGCGTTCTTTGGCTATCCGGACGGCCCCAGCAGCCTGGTCCCCCCCGGATGCCAGGTCATTGAATTGGCCAATACGGACTGCGACCTGCTTGCAACGCTCGAATTGCTGGCGCAGCGCCTGGATGCACGGACAGCTCCGCTCCACCCGGCCTCCACAGCGCCGGCGGAAGGCGAGCCGCGCTGGGATCCCGACGGCATCATGCGGACTGTCGCCGGCCTGCTGCCCGACCAGGCCATCCTCGTGGACGAGGCATTGACGTCGGGCCATACCCTGTTCCAGCACACCGTCCACGCGGCGCCGCACGATCACCTGCAATTGACAGGCGGCGCGATCGGCATGGGGCTGCCCGTCGCAACCGGCGCGGCCGTGGCATGCCCCTCTCGCAAAGTCATATCGCTGGAAGGCGATGGCAGCGGCATGTACACGGCGCAAGCGCTTTGGACCCAGGCACGTGAACGGTTGAACGTGCTGACGCTGGTTTTCGCCAATCGCGGCTACCAGATCCTGCGGGGAGAAATGGCCGGCATGGGCGTCTCGACCCTGGGCCCGCAGGCCAGCCGCATGCTGGACATCGAAGACCCGGAACTCGATTGGGTCGGTCTGGCCAATGCCATGGGCGTCGAGGCGGCAACAGCCAGTTCCATTGCGCAACTGCGCGGATTGATGCAGAGCGCCCTGGCGAAGAGCGGCCCCTTCCTTATCGAAGTCCGTCTCAACAGATAATCCGCTTGCCGGGTTCCTGCCGAGCAAGGCCATCGCCAACTTGATTTCATACGGCGACCACTGGCCGGGACCATCGCCCAGCACCGGACGGACCGACATCACGTCACACAGCGGCGTCAACTGGAAACGACCGCGCGGCCGAAGCTGGATGCTGAAGTTCTTGGCATGGACATCGGGCGCGACGCGCCGCTCGAAGCACTCCACCACCAACACGCGCTGCCGGCCGAAAGTCGCGATACGGGGATCGGCCACGGCCAACCCATGGGCCTTCAGCAATTGCAGGCAGCCATTCGTTGTCGACGGAAGTGCTGAAGTCCGCCCGCCGCCCGCCCATCAGTCCGAACGGCAGCTTGACGATGTGGCTCGTCGGCTTAGCGCCTTGCGGTACGAGCCACTGCCCCTCCCACCACAGGAAAGCCGTCTTCTCCTGCACACCGGCCAGCGAAATGCGGAAATCCGCATATGGATCCCGCCCTGCGGCGAGACGGTTTCGATCAAATGCCGCTCGATGTCTTCTTCGGACAATGGGACGCCCTCAATACGGTCGAAGCCCTCCGGTTCCTCGTCCTGTCCCAACAGCTACACGGCGCCCACGCAATCGCGTCCGACGGCCGCCAGCAGATCGAACTGCTCTATCGATCCCGTCTTGAATCGCTCGGCCACGCGCCGGCGGATGGCATCGCTGTCCGGCAGCAGGTTGTCGAAATAATTGGCGACCTTCTCGCCCCTGAGCGGCAGGTTCTGCAGCTTGAACGGCAGCGACAACGACAGCGGCCGACCGATGTCAGCGCCAACCCAATCCACGTCATATTGCAGTTTCATCTCTCCGCGAACAGGAATCGTCCATCGGCCGACGCGGACGCCGTTGGCCCAGATAGACAGGCTGCGGCTATGCGATCGACGCCCCATGTCGCCAACCCGTGCTCGGCCCGGTAGACACCGCGGCGCTACCCCGGGTCCCAATGGCCAGCTCCAGGCCAAGCGCTGCGCACCATGCAAGGAGTTGCTCCACGCTCAGCTCGCGGGCATTGAGCTCCAAATGGGAGACTCGCGACTGGCCCAGGCCGACACGGGCAGCCAGCGCCGATTGGGTCAGCCCCTGGGCCTTGCGCGCAGCCTGGAGTACCGCAGCAAGCTGGATGGCGGTGACCAGGGCATGGGAGGTCGGCGTCATGGCGAATACCCGAAATTCAGTTAAACGCGAAATATCTGCAAAATAGATAATTGTGAAATAATTGAAACATAAATATTCTTTTGACAACAGATCTTAACAGACCCGCATAACCGGCAGCATTATTCCCCGCTGAAAATCCATGACCGATACGCTCCAATCCCTCAGTCAACAACAACGCGAGTTCGCGAAGGCACGCGATTGGGAGCAGTTCCATTCGCCCAAGAACCTGGCAGCGGCGGGGAAATTGTTTGCGCTGGAAGGTTGCGGCCATGCAGCCCAAGGCGCAGCCGCGCCCTCGCCAGGATTCACGACAAGCCAAGGACGCACGGGCCGCCTGTCCCGAATGGAGACCTGGCCGACTCGGCATCCCCGCATGACGGCGGCACCGGCTTGCGCCCTGACGCGGGCCAGGCCAGCACCCCAACGACAGACGAGAACGCCCCTTGCCGCAGCGCGCGGCAACCTGTTTGAGGCGCGGCGTGGAAGCTCCATAGGAGAGCGAGGCCGGGTGGCGTGTCGGTGAACCGTCCTTCGTGACGTACAGGCGGCGAACCAGCAGCATCGAAGACGGCAGGCACATGCACAACCCAATTCAGAGAGTCACGGCAAGAGTGAGCGCTCCTACCATCGCCGTGACATGCGATTATTCAGGGTCTGCGTACTCTTGATACTCAGGGCGTCAAGTTTGACACGCCAATGCCGCTTCTATACATCGAGTTGAACGTCGGATCTCGCCCATCGCTGAAGAGATCCGAATGGCCATTGAGGGGAAGAAATATTGAAGGACCAAGAGAGCATCGTCCGTTATTGGCATGCCGTCGAGTTGCTGCAACCACAATCGGCACCCAAGCTGAAAAAACGTAGCGGCCGATACGAGGCGTTCATCCACGACACGCCCATCCGGCGCCCCATTGTTCCGTGGGTAGCGGAAAGCGTCGTCAGCAAACAGGGGCTGCCCAAGAGGCGCGTATGGAGCCATACGCTTTTTGCCCATCTGTATGACAGCCGCCTCGTGGCCAACAAGCTCAGCGAAGTCTATGGCGCCGATCAAGGCTATCGAGAGCCGCAGTTCCGTGAGTCGGCGCTGTTTGCGGCAAAGTTCACCATGGAAGGTTGGCTGGTCGATAACAGCTTCGTGCTTTCCAGCGAAGCGTGGTTCCTGGGTCGGGTACTGACCGGAAAGGACTGGACCCGAGGATTCGAGGGCGATCAAAAGGCCATCGGCGACCACGCGAAGACGCTGCTCGAAGGACAGGTGTCCAGCAACGCTTTGCGCGAGCTGACCCGATGGATTCTCCAGTTTCTCGGCGTAGCTGACTTCTTTGGCGACATGGATCGCCACCGATTTCGCTTTCGCTCTCAGCCCGTGAATCCCGACAAGCCCGAATCGGAAGACGATCCGCTCAACAGTTTCCTGCTCGATGATCTTGCCGATGTCGCCGACAACATCAGCGAGGGCGTGCTAAGTGAACCGTTGGATCAGTATCTGCGCCGGCACGATCCCCAGCCGCGTTTGCATGTGGACGATCACCGCGCATCGCTGCCGCTGATCGACCGGCTGATGCCGGATGTCTATGCCAATAGCTGCTGGCCCACGGAGCATCACCTGGGCCTCGTGCATTCCCAGCAACTGGCCGTCAACACGATTCTGTCCACCCTGGCCAATGGACAGGGGTTACTAGGCGTCAATGGCCCACCTGGCACCGGAAAGACGACCCTATTGCGCGATTTGATTGCCGCCATCATCACCAGTCGGGCCGACATGCTTGCCACCTTGCGCCGTGCCTCCGACGGGTTCGTGAGCAACGGACGCGAAGCGGCCAACGACGGTGGCAAGCAGCAGGCGTGTTTCAAGCTAAACCCGGCGCTGTATGGCTTCGAGATCGTGGTTGCTTCGTCCAACAACGGTGCTGTGGAGAACGTCACGCTTGAATTGCCCCAGCGTGACAAGATCGACGAGAGCTGGCTGCCCGAAGCCGAGTATTTCGCTGAGTTAGGGGAACTGGTTGCCGGCAAGCCCGCCTGGGGGCTGATTTCGGGCCCATTGGGCAGCAAGACGCGACGGACCAAGTTCGTGGCGCGTTACTTCTATGGTCAGCGCCCCTCCGGCAGCGAAGGCAAGGCTGACTCGGCAGCCGAACACGATACCGACCTCGAATCTGATGCGGACATCGACAACATCGTGGACGGCCTGTTCTCCGACGCCCCCGCAGGGGCGGAGAGCGATGACGACAGCGGCGATCAGGACGATGGGACGCCGCCCGAGACAGAGAAAGGACCAAAGGGTTTCCAGGGGTGGCTCGGCGCGAAGGCCAAGGTCAACGCAACCCGTTCTTCGGAGGAACGTCAAGCCTTATGGCAACAAGCCGTCTCTGAGTACGAAGCGGTCAAGGCGGAGGCACGCAACGCATGCTCCGATGCCAATCGCATCCGTGAGCTGATCCAGGCTATTTGCCAGACCAGGGGGACGATTGCCGATAAGTCCAAATCACTTCACGAACTCGGACAGCAACTGACCGATGTGGTCAATCAGCTCTCGCGCTTGGATGCAGAGGAAAGCCGTCCCGCCAACATGGCACTCAAGCAGTGCCTGGACGCACTTGCGCAACATCAAGCCCGCAAGCCGGGTTTCTTGGCGAACCTGTTCAGCCTGTGGAGAACTCAGCGCGACTGGAATACAACGCAGACGTTGCTGGAAGGTCAGTGTGATCTGGCTAAGGCTGAGTTCGCGCGAATCGCCCGCCTGACCAAGCAACTCGACGCATCGAGGGGGAGCTTGGAAAAGCAGATCGCCGATGCGCACCGTGCGCTTCAGCAGTCGAAGGACAAAGAGCAAGCCTTGACGCGCGACGCCACCGGACTGGCAAGTACTTGCCGGGCCGATCACCTGCTCGCGTGGCTACAAGGTGGTGTCATCGGTCATGGCAATGCCATTGAGTTGGCTGAGCCTTGGCGTATCGAAGGTTGGCGGCAAGCACGTGCGCGCGTGTTCATCCAAGCACTAAAGCTCCATCAAACGTTCTTCGAGTTGGAGGCATCCCGGATGCGTTCTAACTTGCGTCTCATCAACGATCTGTTGACAGGCTCGCGCTACCAAGGGCTTTCACGAGATGCCATTCGCTCGGCGTGGGCTTCACTGTTCATGGTTGTGCCGGTACTGAGCAGCACCTTCGCATCGTTCGCCCGTTCATTTGGATCTTTGGGCGCCGGCGAGATCGGCTGGTTGTTAGTGGACGAGGCCGGCCAAGCTCCACCTCAGGCGGCGGTGGGGGCACTGTGGCGGTCCCGCCGTGCGTTGTTGGTGGGAGACCCACTGCAACTCAAACCCATTGTCACCGTATCCGATGCGGTGCTGGAACACATGCGCACACGCTACCGTGTCGAGCCACATTGGCTCCCCAATCATCAGTCCGCTCAGACGCTGGCCGACGAAGCCACCGCGTGGGGGCGCATGGCGGGACCGGCCGACAGCAAGACCTGGGTGGGACTGCCGCTGGTCGTGCACCGTCGCTGTGACAGGCCCATGCACGAGTTGGCCAACCGCATCGCCTATGACGGAGCGATGGTGTACGGAACGATGGCGCCGCGCGCGGACAAGGAAACGCGCGCCAGTCTGCCGACGGGTTGGATACAAGCCAGCGGTCCATCCGAAGGAAACTGGGTGCCCGCCGAAGGCCAGGCGCTACGCGAGTTGCTCGCGCTGTTGCATGAGGATGGTGTTGCCGCCAAGGATATTTCGGTCATCACGCCCTTCAAGGCGGTCCAGCAAAACCTCAAGCGCATGCTTGGCAGCAAGATGGTGTCCGGCACGATCCACACCATGCAAGGCAAGGAAGCACCGGTCGTCATCATGGTGCTAGGCGGCAATACGGAGGGATCAGGTGCTCGCAACTGGGCGGTATCGGAGCCCAATCTCCTGAACGTTGCGGCTACGCGCGCCAAACGGCGCTTCTACGTGATCGGCGACAGAAACGACTGGAAGCACCGCGCCTTGTTCTGCGACGTCATGGATCTGCTACCGCCTCAGAGAGTCCCGGCACGCGAACAAGTTCCGCTCAGCGAGTAACCGCCCTTGGCCTGCAGCCACGCCAACACGTCGGCCAGATGCCAAATCGACGCGCTGCCCTCATGCACCGGCGCCGGGAAGCTGCCTGGATGGGCCAGCATCAGCTTGCACATGTTCTGCCGCGACACGCCGACGATTTCGGCCACATCGGTCAACCCGACGAGATCCGGCGCCACCTCGATCAACCTAGCCGACGGTACGGCGCTGCGCACGTCGGCCAACGCGCTGCGCACCGCCGTGTCCGCGCTGTCCGCTTCTCGGGTGAACTCCAGCGCCAGCCGCCCCGGCTGGCTGAAGCGTAGAGAACTCCGGTTTCCCAGACTCTTCCGGGTGAACAACCTATTGAAACATCACACTTAGGCTTGAGATTGCGCAGTGCGGTGTCGGTGAGCATCGAGGTTTTCCTCCTGTTCGTGACGGCTTTTACCGTCAGGGGCCAGGAGACCTGCTGATGCTCGGAAAGCTGCATAAAACCAGCTTCCCCGAGAAGACTTTTGCCGTCAAAGACGGCTTTGGTCCGAATAGTGAACGGGAGGGTCTTGATCCGGCCCCCGGTTCTTACCGCCACTTCCACCGCCAACCTGTTCCGCTGGCCGGCGATAGCCACCGATAGCTGCCGCGACGTATCCACTTGAAAATCAACACGTTACGGCAGCTTTTCGATAGCTGGCGATAGTCCTCGAAGGACGTCAATTCACTCCCACTCCATTATAGATAGATCGAAAAAGTTATTTTAATTCAATGCTGTAAGATCATTCACGCTAAAGATGCCATGAAAAATACCATGATCGACAGCCACCTTGGCCACATCGGAATCTACTGCCCTCACCTCTGATTTTGTTGGACTGCACTCCGGCAGAAGTGTGCCCACGCCAAAGATTATCCGCCTTGCGACTGCTGCTTTTCCGTATCCGGCACTCTTTGATCGGAAACGGTGCTGTCAGGCGATGAACGCTTCTGACCTTGCCAAACATGTGGTGGTACAGGCATGCGATAGTGGCGGCAGGCCATAAGAAAAATTGGAGTCAGGTGATTTCGGACAGCGCTTATCCGCTCATCCAGCGGATACTCCTTCATTACACGGTTCAGTAGGCTAAAAACGGCCTCTAGCGAGTCATTGAGTGGCAGACCTGGTACCGACACCCCGTGATCTCGATCACCATCCCAGAAAACCTCATCGGTTCGTGCGTCGGGAATCCAGATTTGGTGGGTCATGTGCGGAGCGTACTCTAACAGCGTGCTGCGCAACTGCTCTGCTCGCTCCTGATCTCCTATCATCGCAAGCCAAGCGAGCACGAAAGTGTAAAGAATCCCCGCACGCGTATGCTCTTCGAAGTATGCGTCACTGCGTTCTCTTGGATGTGAGAGGACATCACGATATTCTGTCGTCGGCGTCGGATAGTGCCGCCGAGCCCGCAGTCCGTAGCAAAGATGATCGGACATGCTGCGGATGTAATCAGCAACATTAGATAGGCGTCCGCGCACATCTGCGAGACGCATAAACAGAGCCAATTCAATCGTGAAATCGTCACGAACGGGGACGGCAAGCGCCGGGTTCGCGTTCAGCATCCCAATTGCTATGTTGAGCGCCTCGTCTGCTCCTTCACTCATTGCCTGTGCGGATGCCGCATCGCCCCCAGCACTGATGGCATCTAGCCATAACCCGTGAAGAGACAACCTACCCAGTGTCTCGAACAGCGCGATGTTGATGTCTACTGCGTAACGTGAATTTACGGCCATTGAAAGCGCATAGCGTTTGTCGGCGAACGGGCCAATCTTCTCGACTAGTAGAAGGCGAGCGATGATTAAGTGCAGTTTGAAAACCTGATCGAAATGAGCTAACCGCTCCTGTTGCGCCGCTCCCCTGCTTAGACGGGTACTATCACAGTGGGGCCAACTGCGTAGCAGCACCAACTCGGATGCTCGATATGCAGCCTCAAGGTTATCGGTGTCGCGAGCCCACACAAAGAGTATCCAAAGGCACAGGTAGGCCTTACGTAGCTGACGTGTGCGCTCTGCCTGGCTCTTCGGCTCAGTGAAGATGACATTGAGTAATTGACGGAAATGCCGATAAGCGACGTCGGGCTGATCAAGCATCGCTAGCGCCTTCTGAAATAGCCCCCGATTCTCGCTCTCAATTAACTCAGCACGCAACATGCCGCTGAGGATCAAATCGGAGAGACGATCCCCGTTCCATTCGGCAAAGTGCACGTTGGCTTTCTCGTTCGCCCGACAGTAACCACTCCACTGAGCACGAACATCCTCGCGCATCTCGCCGCCCATGCAGACGCATATAACAACAGGCAAATCCGCAAAATGGGGCGGGATGCGGTTCGGAATATAGTCATCCAAAACCTCATTCAGCGACGGACGTACAGCCTGCTGGCCAGTATCCCAATGCTCTCGTGTCAAATCACCGGACTTGATCGTAAACAGGAACAGGCTTCGAGTGCCATCCCGATCGGGATTGGGGCCAACTGCCGCTACGTCGACACCAGCTTGCCGGGTACCGCGACGGGGACGGGTTAGAACTTCAAAACCACTCTCAGCCAAAAGATCAGGCAGAATAGCGTCGAGTTCGTCACGCTCGCGTAGCGAGCGCAGATAGTGCATTACGACAAGTTTCATCTCTGCTCTCGCTGCTCAAGCTTGAATTGCAAGAGCATATGCTCGAGTCCAACTGGGTCAACGATGTCGAGGATGGGCAACTCTGACGAGACCGAGAACGAATGCATCCCAGTCTCGGTGAGATGTGTGGTGCCCTCTCCGGTGTGGATCGGCGTCAACGACGATCGGCCATATAGGATGTATTGTTTAGTGACGAGATCCTCAAAAATAGATTTCCGGCGCCCCTGCTCCATGCTCCGTTCCATCTGCTCGTGCCATTGGACGTGTGCCGCCTCGCGCTGCATTTCACTAGGGTGCAGCTCGACTAAACGCTCAATACCTTCCATCGCATCTTGAAGTGCCGCCTTTCGTGTGAGCACTTCAGCAAGGTCCGGAATGCT
Source organism: Achromobacter sp. DMS1 (assembly GCF_001270295.1). Classification (NCBI taxonomy): domain Bacteria; kingdom Pseudomonadati; phylum Pseudomonadota; class Betaproteobacteria; order Burkholderiales; family Alcaligenaceae; genus Achromobacter; species Achromobacter sp. DMS1. The sequence goes on from NZ_LHSJ01000010.1 coordinate 67,486, forward strand.
CTCAGCGTAACGCTCAAGGTAGTCCTTCAACTTTCCCCCATAGCTCACCAGCAAGGGGTTATAGATCAGATCGAGGACATCATTTTTGATATCTGAAGCCCCATCGCGAAGTACCGCTAACGGTATAGTAACTGCGGCCAGAGGATCAATGAAGAACCACCCAATGGCCTTGCGGCAGAGATATAGTTGATCCAATGGCTCCAATGGAATAGATGACGTAGGGATGGAGAAAGGAGGATCATCGTTTCCGACACCGCAAACTTCGCTAGCCACGCATTGGTGGGTGTACGTATTCCCGTTCAGCAGCCAGTACACAACCGCGCCACCCACCACATCAGAGCCGGCATTTTTCAGCGCGTAGTAAGTGCTCTGGAACGCGCTCAGCGTAATCCGGCCTTTTGAACGATCAAATAACTTACTAAGCAGGAAAATCACTTTCTCAGCATGCCCTGCACCCACAAGCAGATATGCTGCATGGTCGAGGTGCGAAATCGTTCCTGCGCTATCTGGGTCAACATCCGCAGCGGCATCAAGGCACAGGTTCATAGCGTTTTCTGTGAGACCGACCCGGTGACGCCACAGCAGGTCCACTGCCAAGTGGATCGAGATGGGACTCCTCGTCTGAACGACCCGTTCAAGTTGTTCGTCCAAGCCGACTGGTGCGAGTGTTTTTCGCTGTGCAGCAGCACGATAGCCCGCTTCGAGGGAACGGACTGCGATGTCTTCGTCATTGCTGGACGCCCCTTGGAGCAGTATGTTGAGCACCTCGTCGTAGCGTTCACCCAGTTCCATGGCACCCAAAGCCGAGAGGGCAGCGAGCTTCGCCTCGCGCTCGTGAGCCTGCGCGAAAATGAGGCTTTCTTCGATATCGGTGTTCATTACGAGAACCGTGAATAGCTGACGCAAAGCCAGGTTATCACCGGCACGTGCTGCTTCGTAGACCTTGAAAGCTCTGACTGGGTTCTTCCTCGTCCATTCCCCAAAAGCAGTACTAGGGGCACCTGCAGCCAGGTCGTTGCCGCCCGCATCAAGCAGGCGCGTGATGAAGGCAAGAAGGACATCCTGATCTACGTTCAAAAGGGGTATCAAATCGCATAGAACATGCTGAACAAAGAAGAAGCGCGGTCCCTCCAACTCCGCCAGCGCTTCTTCGATATGAAGGTCAATCGGTGGCGCATCAGTAGCGTTCAATATTGTTGCAAGAGTCTCGAGCAATGCAGAATGGCTATCATCCAAGCGACGATAGCCACGATCCGCAACAGTACGAACCAAACCGCATGTGCGAAGCTGCGCAGCCAATTCCGTCTCGTCTACCGATGCCCCATTCGCTGTCATTACTTTACCCATTAGATCCATAGCGCGAAGACTGCTTGTTTTGTCGGCGCTTGCGTTCCTGCTCTGCAATCTCGCCTGGTTGCAATGCCAGCTCGGCATCGATCATGCGCTCCAGTATGTCACCCAATCGGATGGTGCAAGGAATGAGCGGCGGCTCGAACTCGTAGCCGCCGGCGATCATTTGAGCCGCAACTTCCTTGGTGATGAAAAAAGGCCCATCTTGGTTGTACTGGTGCAGCTTCGTCATGCTCGTTCCCGTTGCGTTCGTCTTGGCTAAGGACTTTCTGTGCTATTTAGCCCAGTGCCGGCGTCGATCTGGGCTAGCTCATCATCGAGAATTTCACCGACGCCTTTGGCGGACACCTGCCCCGCCAGGCCGGCGTCGATCCGTTCGGCCAGCAATGCCTTGAGCTGCGTCCATGCCGCATCGTCCTTGAGCAGACCCGCAGCGACGGCCATGCTCACAAGCGCATCAAGCCCGAATTCGTTGATCTTCCCGCGCATCAGGTCAGATACGCGAGGTTGCGTCACGCCAAGACGGCGCGCGGCTTCGGCCGGCGTCCATCCGTGATCCCGGATTTGCTTTTCCAGGGCCATCATCAGCGTCGAACGCAGCTTCATGTTTTCCGCTTCGGCGGGGGTGTTTTCGATGGCATCCCACACACTGGCAACGGGTTCATTGCTCATCGCTCGGTCCTTCACTGGCTCGCCGGCGCGGTCAGCATGTCGAGGGTGATCCGCCGCACGAGCTGCAACGCGGCTGCCGGCGTTCGCGCCGGCGCAGGGTGTTCCAGGTCCGCGCGCACCTGGTCGCGCAGGCCATCCAGATCATTGCCGCCGTCCACGACCGCTTGCATGAACGCGCGCACAAGGGCCGCGCCGCTGGACCCATACTCACGCGCGGCCGCGAGAAAATCCCGCTTCAAGTCGTCATCGACCGTCACCGAAAGGCGTGCCATTCAATACCCCGCTTCTTTCTGGTGCCGAACGGCAAGAATGGCGATGTTCTCCCCGTCGAAGCGATAGAGGGCGACATAGCCGCCGTTGCCGAAGTCGATCAGCCATTCCCGAAACTCGGGTTCCATGTCCTCGACCGGGCGGCCGATGCGTGGCTGATGGGCCAGAATCTTGACCCCGGCCCGGATAGCCTGCACCGCGCGTTGCGCCGCATTGGCATCCTTGGGCGCGAGGAAGCGATAGAGCCGCAGCACATCCGCTAGTGCCGGCGGCGTCCAGATTAGACGTGACACTTAGGCAACTCTGCATCCTCGCCGGCTTCCAGCTTCGCCAGCCAGGCGTCGGCTTCCTCAAGTGTCAGATGCTGGCCGGTGCGCTGATAGTCCTCCCAGGCCCGGAGCGCATCCTGTTTGAACGCCTCGCGCTTTTCCTCGCGCTCGACGTACTGCGCGATGGCTTCTCGCATGATCCAGTGCGACGTACGCCGGCGGGCTTCGGCCAGGTGCTGGACGCGCCCTTTCAGCTCGTCATCGAGCTTGATGGATGTTGCCGTTGCCATGTGGCCTCCGTAGCAAAAGGTAATACCTTTTAGTACTATAGCTCGCTCCTGCCCTGCCGTCCACCCCCGAGGAGGCCGTGCTGAAACTGTCTTGAAAGCTCATTAGGGTCGGAGAAATGCGCTAGGCGCATATAAATCGGCATTTCATAATTGAGCCGTGTCGGCTACGATGGGCGCATTAGCCTATACCTAAAGGAGCCGAACGCATGAAATCAATCCCCCAGGGTCGCGTCGGCCGACAACCTGAATCCGTTGCGTACGCGGTAGAGATGGCCCTTTTCGACGCTGAATACCCGCCAACGAGCTGGGTTGTTCTGACCTGGCGTGATGGTGTGCCAGAGGAACGCAGCCGCCACGATAGCCAGGATGCCGCTCTGGCGGCTGCAAGGGCTTTGCTGCCGGCGGACGTGAGCATCGAGGACGGCGACCAGTGGGACCAGGTGAAGGAGGCAGCATGAGGACAAGGAAGGACCGGCGCGTCGGTTCGATGCTGGCCGGGATCGCACGCGAGGCAGGCGGCCTGACCGAAGCCGAAGCCGAGGCCATCGACCAGCTCCGCGACAAGACGCCGGCCGAGCCGATGAGGTTTGACGATGCCCCAGCCCTCAAGGTCGCCCGCGTCTATTTGCGCGTCAGCACCGACGCGCAGGACCTGGAACGCCAGGAAAGCATCATCGAGGGCGCGCGGGCGGCCGGCTACTACGTCGCCGGCGTCTACCGCGAGAAGGCATCCGGCGCTCGGCCCGACCGACCCGAGCTGCTGCGCATGGTCGCGGACCTACAGCCCGGCGAGGTGGTCATTGCGGAGAAGATCGACCGCATCAGCCGCTTGCCGCTGGCCGAAGCCGAGCGCCTGGTTGCCGCGATCCGGGCCAAGGGCGCACGCCTGGCCGTCCCTGGCGTTGTAGACCTGTCCGAGCTGGCGGCCGAGGCGCAGGGCGTCGCCAAGATCGTGCTGGAATCGATCCAGGACATGCTTTTGAAGCTGGCCCTACAGATGGCCCGCGACGACTACGAGGACCGCCGCGAGCGGCAGCGCCAAGGCATCGAGCTGGCGAAGGATGCGGGCAAGTACCGGGGCCGGCGGGCCGATCCGAAGCGCCGCGCCCAGGTCATCGCCTTGCGCCGATCCGGTCATAGCATCACCAGGACTGCCGAGCTGGCCGGCTACAGCCCCGCCCAGGTCAAACGGATATGGGCAGAGGTCAGCCAGGCCCAGGCGGAACATATGGGAGCCTTCCAGGAGGACGCCTTGAGCGAAGCCGACGCCCTGGCGGCCGCCGACGATGGACACCAGGAGGAACAGGCATGAAGGACCGGCACCATGACGACGCAATGGCCGAGGTCTACCGCAACGACCCGGAGCTGGCGGCCGCCGTGCTGGCCGCCGTCGAGGCGGACGACGATCCGGCCGAGCTGGCTATCGTTCGCCGGCAACTGGCAATGGCGGCCTCCCCTCGCCCGCTCACGCCGGCGGAGATCGAGGCGCTACGCCAGGACATGAGCCAGGCCATCGAATGGGCGCGCGCCGAGCTGGCGCGCCGGCGAAATCAGTAACAGCTATTTAGCAGCTAAGTGGAGTGTGTATGTGTTAGCGCCGGTGTAATACTGACCCACCCCGTCGGAGTAAATCTGACCCACCTGGGCAATGATGGTGGCTTTTTGGCCACCGACAATGTTGACTCAGGAGCAAGCAGTGGAGATCAAGGTAATGGCGCGTCGCGGCGTCAGCATTCGGGAGATGGCCAAGCAGCTAGGCTGCTCACGCAACACGGTCAGGCGATACCTGCGTGAGGCCGATGCCCAGCAGTACCGGCCCCGCGAGGCACGGGCCACCAAGCTGGATCCGTACAAGGACTATCTGCGCGGTCGCATCGAAGCGGCCCGACCGCACTGGACTACCGGCCAG